>JBCBPQ010000105.1:0-22244 GCA_039820645.1 Cyanobacteria bacterium J06633_8
GTTTATCCTTAGCCACAGCAGTGACTTTATTTATTATTCCTTGTTTTTATATTTTCCTACACGATTTGTTTGCGAGTAATGAGTAATGAGTAATGAGTAATGAGTAAAAGATTATGTTGCTAATAACCGCTATCTTTTACTCATTACTCATTACTCATTACTCATTACTCGCAAACAAATCGTGTAGGAAAATATAAAAACAAGGAATAATAAATAAAGTCACTGCTGTGGCTAAGGATAAACCTGAAAAAACTACAACGCCTAAAGGTTGTAAAAATTCAGAACCTTCTCCAATTCCCAATGCCAAGGGAAACATTCCCAAAACTGTGGTGATTGTAGTCATTAATATTGGACGCAAGCGTTGCGGTGCGGCTTTTAATATGGCTGTGGCGCGATCGCAGTGTTCGCTTTGACGAATTTGATTGGCTAATTCCACCATGACAATAGCGTTATTAACTACAATTCCTACTAATAAAACTGCACCAACTATTACCGTTGCACCAATAGCTGTTTGTGTAAAATAAAGACCGAAAATACCCCCAGCTAATGCAAGGGGCATGGTAAACATAATTACCAAGGGGTCAACAAGGGAATTATATTGTACTGCCATGACTACAAAGACTAAAAATACGGCTAATCCTCCCAACAACCACAGAGAGTTTTGTAATTGCTGATTGGATTGAGCGCTATAACTTGGTAAGACGCGCACCCCTGGTGGTAATTGCAAATTTTCGATAACGTTATCAACTTGAGCTAAGGCTTGACTTAAATTTGCTCCTTCACTTAAATTACCGGCAATAATAAATACTTGACGCTGATTTATCCGTTGAATTTCTCCCGGTGCTTTATCTTTAACGATACTTGCTACATCACTCAAACGCACTTGATAATTATCGTTAACAAATAAAGGCAGTCTTTCCAGTTGTGAAGTTGTTTGTACGGATGCTTCATCTAACTGTACTCGTACATCTACCAATCGGTTGCCTCGCTGTAATTGTGTGGGGATACTTCCTTGAATTGCTGTAGCTATAGTATCTCCAATATCTTGGGTTGTTAAACCTAGGGCTGCAACTCTTTGCCAATCTGGACGAATTTGAATTTCCGGTTGCGGTTTATCGGCATCGGGACGAAATCTGGCAGATTTTACTTGTTCGTCTAAAGCTTTAAGTACTATATCTCCTGCTTTTTCTAAACTTTCTTGATTTTCCCCTTGCAGGATAATATCGATATCGGCACCACGCACGGGGGAATTATTGAGAATCAAACCCCGCACTCTACCGGGAAAAAGACGCAGACGAATTCCGGCTAAATTCAACTTGTTAAATTCTTGATTTACTTTCTCTACATAAGCTTCTATATTCGTACCGGATTTTAAAGTAATATTGCTAGAGCTTCTTAAAGGATTTTCTATAGTAGTACTACTAAATATAAAACCACCGACAGTTGAAAATACATATTCGGTTTGGGGTTGTTTGAGAAGAATATCGTCAACAGCAACCATTACTTTCTGATTGGTTTCTAAAGTTGTACCGGGAGGAAAAGAAGCGAATAAAATAGCCCTGCCGGTATTAATGCGAGGTAAAATTTCTTTGGGTATTTGCGGTATCATCCACAAACAACTACCACTCAGAAACAGAATAGTTACAACAATAGTCAGCAACCGAAACTGGACTATATTACGCAACAAATTACCGTATGCTCTTGTCGCTGCCTGAAAACGATGATTAAATTCTTGGAAAAACCAAAACCGATCAACTTTACTAGAATAACGCCATGCCAGCATTCGGGAAGTCATCATCGGCACCACAGTCACCGCAATTAATATAGAAGCCGCTACCGCAAAGCTGATAGTAAGAATTAATTCGTTAAATAGCAGGGAAATCAATCCACCAACTAGTAAAAATGGTAATACTACAACTAAGTTGGTACTTGTAGAAGCAATTAAAGCAGATTCAACTTCCCTACTACTTTTTTCAGCTTGCTTGAGAAGAGAGGGGGGAGAGGGGGAAGAGAAATTCAAAGTTAAAAGTGAGGAGTTAGGAGTTATCGAATTTTGAATAAAATTTTTCTCCTGATTTCCCCGCGCGCCATGCCCAATGCCCAATTCCCCATGCCCATTCCCCATTCCTTTGGCAATATTTTCCAGCATGACGATGGAGTTATCAACGACGATACCAACTCCTAATGCCAAACCACCCAAACTAAAAACGTTTAAAGATAAACCAAATACTCCCATTAAAATAATTGCAGCTAAAGTTGCCAGAGGAATGGCAAGTACAATAATAAAAGTTTGTCTGAGGGAGCCTAAAAATAGTAATACTGCCATCGCAGCTAGAAAAGTACCAATTAATCCCGATGCAGTCACATTATTTACTGAATTACGGATAAATTGCGATTCATCTAAAGTGGTTGTCAAAATTGCTTCTTGAGGAATAATTCCCGATTTTTTCAGTTCTGCAATTTGTTTTTTAACCCCATCAACAACAGTTATAGTATTGGCATCGGGTTGTTTTTGAATGCTGATTTTTACTGCTGGCTGCTTGTTTAATAAAACCGAAAGTCTTTGTAACTCCGTATCATCAATGACTTGAGCAAAATCTCGCAGGTAAATAGTTTGAGAAATATCGGCATTGGCAGAATTTACCCTAAAAGCAAGATTTCTAATTTCCTCAGCATTTTGAAAACGTCCAATTGTACGAGTTAAAGCTTCGGAATTTTCTCCTAAAATTCTTCCCCCAGAAATATCCTGATTGCGATTTCTTAATTCATCGAGTACGTCACTTAAACCTATACCCAAAGCCTGCAAACGATTTAAATCAACGTTAACTCTAATTTCTTCCTCAACTCCCCCGGAAACATCAACCCCGGCAACTCCCGCCACTACCCCTAATTCTCTTCCTAATTCTTCTTCTGCAAATACTCGTAAATCAACTCCCTGCAAAGAAGGAGAAGTTAAAGCGAATTCATAAACTGGTGATTGAGAAGGATCGAACTTAAATATGCGCGGTGATTCAATAGTATCTGGTAGTCTACCTCTAGCTCGATTAAATGCCGCAGTGGTATCATTAAGAGCTTGATCGATATTTCCCCCCGGTTGAAAATATAAATTCAAGCTAATTCTGCCTTCACGAGTTTGGGTATAAACCTGTATTACTCCTTCGGTGGCAGCAAAAGCTGATTCTAAGGGTTTGGTAACTTCGTCAATGGCTACTTCTGGAGAAACCCCAGGGATTTCTACCCGCACGCCAATGCGTGGATAGGTAATTGATGGTAATAAATCTACTGGCAATCTAACAATAAAAAACACACCTAAAACAATCACTGCCAAAGTCAACATCAAAGTGCCGATGTGTCTGCGGATGGAAATTGTGCTGATAGACATGGTTGGGGAATGGGGCATTGGGCATTGGGCATTGGGGATAGGAAATTAATAGTTAGGAGTTAGGAGTTAGGAGTTAGGAGTTAGGAATTATTTTCTACCCTATCTTCCCCCTCTTCCCCGTCTACCCCCTCTTTCTTCCCCTACGGGATTTTGTTCTGAAAGAATAGATAAACGTACATTTTCACCATCTTTTAAAGGTTTGCTACTTCTAACTACATAGGATTCTCCTGGCTGCAATCCCGATAAAATTTCGACGTAACCGTCTGCTTTTTTTCCTAATGTGACGCTTCTAGCTTTTACTTTATTTTTATTACCATCTTCGACAACAATAAATATCTTTCCTTGAAGATTTGCAGCTAATTTAGCTTCTGTTTTAATTGCTCTGAAGGGTACCACAATTTGCTGCCTAGCTGTATTTTGAAAATTGGCTCTCGCTAATAAACCGCTACCAATTTTATTATCAATATTGGGAATTACTACTTCTACAGGTATTAAACGAGCCGTTGAATTAGCTGCCGGTGAAATGCGTTTTAAAGTACCTATATATTCTTGGTTGGGAAAAGCATCTAATAAAACTTCTACGGATTGTCCAATTTCAAGTTTTCCTAATTCCAACTCTGAAACTTGAACTTCTATTTTTACCTTACTAAAATCGCCAATTTTTATAATTTCATTACCCGGTTGAACTAAATTACCAGGTTCAATAATTTTTTCTAAAACAACACCTGCAATCTGAGAAGTTAATTTAGCATAACTTTTACGCTCTTTTGCTTGAGCTACTACCGCTTGCTGTGCCACTACTCTTCCTTTGGCAGCAGCTACTGCTTGACGCTCTGTTTGCACTCTTTCTTCTGCTAAACGCAGGGCTTTTAATGCTGTTTGAGCTTCAGTACGGGTTTGTTCGGCTACTTGTTGAGCTATTGCACCCACAGATAATAACTTTTGCTGTCTTTGAGCATCTGATGTAGCTTGTTGCAATTCTAATCGCGCTCTTTCTACTTCTGTCAAAGCATTACTAACTTGACTATTTGCTCTGGCTACTTCGGAATTAAGGGCTGCAAGTTCGGCTTCTGCTTGATTTAACGAACTTTTAAGTAAGGAATCATCAATTAATCCGATAATATAACCTTGAGTAACTTTATCTCCTATGTCTACATTCAACCCTAATAACTGCCCTTCTATTTGCGATCGCACCGATATTTTGCGGTATGGTAGGGTGGTTCCAATATAAGAAATTTGCTTGTCTAATTGTGATTTTTTAGCAATAGCTGTATCTACAGCAGTTACACCACCACGACGCTTAGATGTGGCTTGAGCAGTTTCTTTGGGTGCCGAATCACAACCTGCAATTAATAAACTAATAGTTAAAGGAAACCCACATAAAATTGAGGTAGAACCTAATAAATTATTCTTGATTTTTATTAATAACTTTTCAGAGACATTTTTCCCCTTTCTATTATCTTGTTGAATAGACTTTTTCGCAATCTTGAAATGCTGTCTTTGATTGTACATTATTTTCTAAATTATAATTTAACTCGACCTGCATTCCTTACTTACAAAAACTTGTAAACCACCATATTATTAACAGAAAACATATATGACTGCTTATAAAAAATTAAGCAGGAAATTCTACCTACATAATTTTAAACACCAGCAAATCAAATACAAATATTTTCTGTTAAAAAATATATTCCTATACTTTTATCGGATTTACCTGCACATTCTTTTATACACCAGATGTAATTATAAACCGAGTATTAGGTAGTTAATCTTTTCTTCAACCTATAATCTGCCTAAAGATATAAAATTTTTGCCTTTTACCAACCCATACTGACAAACCATTAAACGGTAACCATAAATAAACCCATCTGCATATTTATTCTTCAGACTGCAAAAACAATTCTTTCTCAAGATTTTAATCCGCTACATTGTATCCGAGATATCAGTATCTTACACAATGTAAAGTTATTCTTAAAATATGTAACATCTTTTGTTAATAAGAGTCTACATAGTGTATGTAATTGCAACTGAATGAGGAAAACAACCAGTGAAATCTGTCAACAAACTTATACAAATAGCAGAATCTAGCTTGATTACTGAATTTTTTCGGGAATCAGTTGGTGAATGGAGTTCCGAGCGGCGTTTCTACACTTTACCGGATGGAGAAATCAAAGAATTTGAAAGCGCGATCACAGTTAAATTTTTAGAAGCGGGATGCGATGAATTACTGCGTCTGGCTCAGATACATGGTTTATCTAATGGAGAAAAGTTGATTTGTGGTACGCAAGTGACTTGGGAAAGCACTAATACAGTAACTGGCAAACAACAATCCCAAGGTTCGACTTTATTTGGTGCTTTAGGAAATAAACTGTATCGCGACTTCGGTTACGATACATCGAAACCGGTAACTGCCGAATATTATTTACCAAATGCCAAAACTTTGTGTTTGCGTACCGAGTATAACGATTGTGTGTTTGAAGAAGAATTAAAATTAATTGGCGATAAATACCGCACTCGTCAAACCGTGAAAACTTGTGCTGGGCAACAAATCATGATTGGACAGGCTTTGGAAAAGCGTATATTGACATTTAATTAATTTCTGTCTATCGTATATATGAAGCCAGAAAGTTGTCGGCTATCTAAAATATTAGATTTAATCGCCAAATATAATTTTATTTAAAATTGAATACTCTATATATGACCTAAAAGTATTGCACTCTTAGGTTTATTTTGCTGTATATACAGGTATTTAAGATATTAGGTAGATAAAACCGACGACTTTCTCGTTTACCGTTGCTGAATTTCTAGCTTCTTAGGGAGATCCAAAAAATAAATTATCCCACCGTCGGTGGGATAATTTATTACTTGGGACGTGCCTTAGCCGCTGCACAGATGATTTAAGGAGGAAATTTTGGCTTTGTGAATAATTATCCTGTCTCTGACCCTATAAAAGTAGAGACATTGATTAAATAGATTCTAGGATTATGGACTTTAAAAAATGCTGTAAGTGTTGCTATTCTCAGCTCAATAGTGGGTATTGATTGTAGCTCCATCAACTAGAAGCCTTTGATAAACTTTTGTAAAAACTCTTGCAAGTTTTGCATAAAAAATATTTTTCAGCAGTAGTAAACATTAGAAAAACCTTGAATTTATCTCATAAATTAGGAAAGAGAATGATTAATATTTTAGTAAAAGATGAGAATCCTGAAACCAAAAACCTTTTGATTAGGAGCTTGGAAAAAGCAGGGTTTGAGATTATGAGCAAAAAAAATGGTCTGATTAGCTTTCGGTTTACAGATACAGAATTTTCTACTACCATCGACAGTAAAAAATCAAATACTTCTAAATTTTTATTTCCATCTATTCCCCGACTGCGTCAAGTTTTCGATTTCATTGAATTGAACTATCATCAAAATATTGGACTAAAAGAAGTAGCACAAGCAGTCGGTTATTCATCGGCTTACTTAACTAACTTAGTGCGAAGACTTACGGGAAAAACTGTTAATAATTGGATAATCGAACGTCGAATAGCTGAAGCAAGACGTTTACTTTTAGAAACTGACCTTTCTATTGAACGGATTGCTTTTGATATAGGTTATCAAAATATGAATCATTTCTACTATCAGTTTCGTAATTACTATAAAAATACTCCTGGGGCTTGGAGAGAAACACAAAGATTAGTAGCTTACAAGGAAATATTAAACTGATAAGACTTTAAATTCCTTATAAATTGGGCAAAAAATATTAAATTGCTGTCACTACACCCGTTTTTTGTTGTCCCTTTCCTTTCTCGGACTATTTTTATAGTATTTTAAGTACTGTCAAGGTATTTTAAATCAAATTATAAAACAGTAAATTAAATTAATTTAGAATATTTCAAGTCATTGCAGTAGTGATTGTTTCAGCAGTCATTACTGTTTTTTAGTGTTAAAAAACAAAATAAATAACTAAGTAGGTTGGCATTGAAAATAGTAATTGGGATAAGGCAATAGGTGATAGGGGTAAGGGTTTGAGCGTCAAAAACATTTTGTAATATAGCTTGGTTTATTTGTGCCCACCTAGTTAACTATCTATGGAATAAAAAAATCCTAATAACTAAAAATAATTAAATATAGTTACTTTTAAATCCGATAAATAGTTAATAATCAACCTCAGATGTAGAGGATATATTAGGGATAAGAAATAAAGCAATGTTTGGCAAACAAGCTAAACCTGACTTTAATTCATATCAATTCTATATTTACAAGGTGAAAGTGATGAACTTAAACACAAAAAGAATGAATATACGCCGTGCTTTGTTCAGTGGTGTAGCTTTAGCTTCGATATTCGGAGGAATGGTATTTGCTAATAGTGCAGTTGCACAACAATCATCTCTGAAGAAACACAGACGCTGCTACTCATATACTATTTTGAACAGAACAAATCGCGGAATTGATTACAATATCGGCAAAAAGAAAGCGTACTTACCCGCTAAAGGAAAACGTAATTTGCGTCGTTGTTTTCGACGTCGGGTATATCATCCATTAGTTAAATTCGATAGAATTATCGGTAGTGGATACAAATTAACCAAAGTAAGATTAACACCTGGAAGAAATGGTTTTGACCGTAAAGGTAAAATATTAATCTTAACAACTGGTACTGTTGGTAATTCAGTTAAACCTGTTCCTAATAGTCTTCCTGTTCCTAACATAGTAAAGTGACATTAGGAAGTGAAAAATTACAAAAGTTAAATTGCAAAATTGAATAGTACATTATCGTTTTCCGATGATGTACTGCCCAAATACCAAGAAAGCAACTATTGGATTGGAAACATTTTTTTAGCAGCTATCGCACAGAAACCCGGTTTTTTTAAAAAACCGGGTTTTTTAATCTATTTTATATTGTAGGAGTTGTGCGTAAATTTCGTTTTTTTAATTTAACACCCGATGAAGTGGCTTATAAATTAACAGTAGCTTTAAAAAATCAACTTGAAATTATTGGCGGTTATCAGATTATAGTTGTGGAAAATCGTAATTCACAAATTATTGAAAAGATGCGACAAATTAAAGATTCTCTTATATATAAGAAGTAAGGAAGCGAAAACAAACCTTAATATTTAATATGGCGTACAATAATTTCACATTAAGTAAAGCTAAGAAGGATTTCGAGCTAACTACAATCGAGTCAGAAAATTTGTTTAAAGATGTTAGTAATATAGAACCTTCAGCAACTTTGGTTGAATTACTAGAAGAGTATTTACCATTAGCAAGAGCAATCAGTACAGAAAAAGCAAAATCTGAGTTATTGGTAATTCCAATTTTGGTAGAAATTAGAAAAATTCTTTCCAGAAAAGTCAGCTTATTTTCTGGGAGTCTTTTTAATGTTGATATTTCTTTAGGGTTAACTGGTTACGTTGATTTTTTGATTACATTGAGTGAGGAGATGTACGCTATAACTTCTCCCGTTGTCACATTAGTTGAAGCTAAAAACGATTTAATTACGTCGGGGATAGGGCAGTGTGTAGCTGAAATGGTAGCAGCACAAATTTTTAATCAAAAGCAAGATAATTACGTGTCAACCATTTACGGAGTAGTAACAACTGGAACTTCTTGGTTGTTTTTAAAGTTAGAACAGAAAACCGTTTACATTGACAATCAAGAATATTATATTGACAACTTAGGGAAAATCATGGGCATTTTGGTGAATTGTTTGGAAAAGGCAGGAGCATTTTGAAGAACAATATAAATGCGACTTTAACCCAACATCAAAATTTTGATTATACCTAACTTTGAATTATTTATGCTTCGATTAATTCAGCTTTTAAAAGTTGCTATGTTTCAACCATAAGTTATGTTGGGTTACGGTGCATTTTTAAATTGCGGTTATCAATCAAATTAATTTTGCGCTTAACCCAACCTACAAACTACAAACTATATATCCTTATTTAGAGGTGAAATCTCTGGTGCGTGACGGTAATATCAAATTTTTCGGTTATCATTGATAATTAATCAAAACCGTCACCAGGAAAACATTAATGGTTTGAAGCCCCCGGATTTATCCGTGGATGTCATTTTAGGCTTTTATCGAAGCCCCTAAATTTATTTATGGGGCATTAATTACGAATTACGAATTACGAATTACGAATTACGAATTATACTCACACACCCTACCTTCATATTAACTCTAGAGACGTAGCAGTGCGCTCCGTCTCTACACTAATAATGGGTTCCCGTTTTCCGATAATGTACTGCTGTTACACCTTCGTTATTCAATACTTTACCGTTATCGACGGTGGCATAAACTAACCAGTGGTCGCCGCATTCCATGCGTGAATTTACTGAACATTCAACGTAAGCCAAGGCATCAGTAAGAGCCGGAGAACCATTACTCGCTTCTTCTGTTTCAACTCCTGTAAATCTGTCTTGACCTGGACTAAATGGTTTAAGGAAATGTTTCATCATTCCTAAATGACTGCCTTCTTTTAATACATTCAATACAAAACCGCTACCAGAATGCATCAAAGATTCTAAGGCTCTATCTTTAGCTACAGCAATTGTTAAACCTGGTGGGTTAAAGCTGGCTTGAGATACCCAGGAAGCTAACATGGCGCTGGAAACATCTCCTTGTTTTGCCGTTACCACGCACAACGAACCGATAATTCTTCCCACAGCTTGTTCCACACTTGTGGAAGGTTGAGCAGGTGCCTTAACTTTCTTAGCTTTTTTCAATGCTTGAGCAAAATCAACTCCGGCTTCTTCACACATTTGCAAAGTCTTTTCATTGGGTTTGAATTTTACTCTAATTGGCTCAAAACCAAACCTGAATCCAGCATCTTTAAGTTTACTTTCCAATATATCTACAGCTTCTCCACTCCAACCAAAGGAACCAAATACGCCAGCGGGTTTACTTTTGGCTGCTGTAGAAAGGATAATACCTAAAGCAGTTTGAATTTGTGTTGGTGCGTGACCTCCTAAAGTTGGAGAACCAATTACAAAACCAGATGCTTTTTCTACTGCTGCTTTAATTTCTTCCGGCTCAACAACTTCGCAATTTATCGATTCTACTGCCACACCAGCTTTAGTTATTCCCCTAGCGATCGCCTGAGCTAAGGTTGCGGTATTCCCGTAGGCGGAAGCATAAATTAATGCAACGTTATTATCTTGTTTTGTTTGCTGTTTGCTCCACTGATGGTAAGCATCTGTTAAATCTATTAAACCTTCGCGCACCAAAGGACCGTGATTGGGTGCGTACAGTCGCACAGCTAAATCGTCAATTTTTTCTAAAGCGGTTTCTACCTGACGGGCATGAGGAGCCATCAAGCAGTCATAATAATAACGTCTATCTTCAACAAAAATCTTCCAACCTTCATCAAAAACTTGGTCGCCACAGATATGTGCGCCAAATAATTTATCGGTGTAAAGAATTTCTGTTTGGGAATCGTAAGTACAAAGATGGTCTGGATATCGGGGGTTGGAAGTAGGAATAAATTTTAGTTTATGTCCCTTCCCTAAATCGAGGGTTTCTTCCCCCTTAATTGCCATAATAGATAAATCTTCGTTTTCCAAAGCTTTGCGTAAATTGATTGCACCTGGATTAGAACAAACAAATTTTACTTGAGGGGCAATTTCCAATAAAGCCTTTAAGGTAGAGGCACGGTTGGGATTAACGTGACCGATAATTACGTAATCAATCTCAGTAACATCAAATCTTTGCTGCAAGGCATCTAAGTATTTTGCCGTAAAAGTTTCTCCAGGGGGGTCAATTAAAGCAATTTTATCGGCTTGAATTAAATAAGAATTAGCAGTGGTACCTTTACTAAGAGCGTATTCTATCTCAAACCGTAACCGCGTCCAACTGCGGGAACGGATAATAGTTGTATCTGTAGCGATGGGAAGAGTTTGAACGTCGCGGGTTTTAGTTTCTGACATGTTATTTGATGGTTGATAGTTGATAGTTGGTAGTTGATAGTTGATAGTTGGTAGTTGATAGTTGATAGTTGATAGTTGATGGTTGATGGTTGATAGTTGATGGTTGATAGTTGATGGTTGATAGTTGATAGTTGATAGTTGATAGTTGATAGTTGATGGTTGATAGTTGGAAGACTGGTTGATTAACTCAGTATTACGAATTCAACATTACTATCCACTAACCACTATCCACTAACCACTAACCACTATCCACTAACCACTAACCACTAACCACTAACCACTATCCACTAACCACTAACCACTAACCACTAACCACTATCCACTAACCACTATCCACTAACCACTAACCACTAATAGTGGTTTCCAACTTTTCTGTGATGCACTGCGGTTAGGGCATCGGCTTTACTGACTTTACCTGCATCTACAGTGCTATATACTACCCAATGATCAACTGCATCCATTCTGCTGACGACTTCACATTCTACATAGGCTAGTGCGTCGCTAAGTATTGGGGTACCGTTTTGGGCTGGTTGGGTTTTAACTCCTTCAAATCTATCGGCACCAGGGCGGAAACGCTTAAGGAAATGTTTCATTAAGGGTTGATAATTGCCTTCTTCGAGAATATTTAAAACGAATTTATCGCCAACCTGCATCAAAGATTCAATTGCTCTATCTTTCGCAACTGCAATAGTTAATCCCAAAGGTTTAAAACTAGCTTGATTTACCCAGGATGCCAACATCGCACTTTTGACATCACCTTGTTGAGCAGTAATGATATACAAACCACCACTCAATCTTCCCAAAGCTTTATCTAAATCAGCATCAAGAGACTTCATATTTTTGATGCTTTTGGCTCTATTTAATAATTGCCCTAAGTCAGTACCCGCTTCTTCACACTGCTTATAAGTAATCTCGTTTGGTGTTTCTTTAATTTTGATTGCACCAAAAGCTGTTTTCAAACCCAACTCGCGGAATTTAGTTAAAACTGGATCGATTGGCTCATCATCACCACCACCAGTTTCAAATAATCCTACTGCTTGCTTACCATTTACCGAACCTAATATAGTACTCAAAGCAGTTTGCAATTTTTCATCGGATGCTGGTGGCATTCCCAAAATAATTCCAGTAAACCGGCTTGCTTGCTCTCTTAATTCCTGTAAATCGATATCTTCGCTCAAATCTACCATTTCTATAGCAATTTCGGTTTTAGAAACACCGCTAGCTAATGCTTGAGCAAGTTTATCGCTATCACCATATTTAGAAACGTAGAAAATGCCAACTGTTTTCTCGGCTTTGGCTTTATTCTTACTCCAATTGCGATATCTTCCGATTAACTCATCTACATTATGAGATAAAAGTGGTCCATGCCCTGTGGCTACCATCCCCACAGTTTCCAACTCACCCATACGTTTGAGAGCCGACATTACAGAGCGGGCATTGGGAGCCATTAAACACTCATAATAATATTTATATTCACCACTAATTGCATTCAAATCTTCATCAAAAGTGGCATCCGAACAATAATGCATGCCAAAAGCATCGCAGGTGAAGAGAATTTTTGTTAAATGGTCGTATGTGAAAATAGTATCCGGCCAGTGTAAATTAGGAGCAATCACAAATTCGAGTTCGTGTCCATTTCCTAAATCGAGGCGATCGCTGTTCTTTACAAGTTGTTTGTTAAAAGGTTGATGTACCAGATTTTCGAGAAATTGAATCGCAACTTTTGAACCAACAACAGTAACTTCGGGAGCTAACTGTAAAAAATCTTTAACCAAACCGCTGTGGTCGGGTTCGGTATGACTGATAATTAAATAATCGATTTCTGCTGGATTAATTAATCCCTTAAGAGTATCAAAATAAAGCTGGCGGAACTTTTCGTGAGAAGTATCAACTAAAGCAGTTTTTTCACCACGGATGATAAACGAGTTATAGGTAGTACCATTTTCCAAACCGAACTCGATATCAAATCTATCTCGATCCCAATCCAAAGAGCGAATTGCCGTTGTATCGCCAGCAATCTCCGCAGTCTGCATGGTGAGTTTTTTCTCGACTCTTGGTACTGCTACCATAACTCGTCTCCTTAATAAATTTTTATATCTGAGTATTTATGCCTCGATTCTATTATGACACGAGATAATTGTAAACTTTTATCAATATCCTATAGCTGAGTTTAGGAAGATTGATGATTTGGGGATTGGGAATAGGGCATTGGGGATTGGTGAAATAATTCTTTTGTAGGATGTGTTTAACGCACGGCTATAGTAAAGGGCTAAACGTACCAATGCGAATCTGGTTTAAGGCAGTATCTGAAATTGCGACAGAAACAGAAGAATTAACAAAATTTCTGATATAGATTGGGTTTGTTTTCTCGCAACTTTCGGGAGACGTAAAATTTTACCTCTCTACATTACGTCAAAACTAATTAGAAATGGTGCGTGACGCTGGCTATAAATTCTAAGTTTTCTTTGATAAATCACTCAAAGCGTCACAGCACCCTACAATTATTGTGAATTCCTCTCCGCGCACCTCCGCGTTAACCTCCGCGACACTCTGCGTTAAAAAAAAGTGTTCTCAAATCCCTCAAAAACCTGGCTAGGATTAATAATCGGCAACTCCCGCTTACACTGGGGTTTATTCAACCAAAATAAACTGATAAAAGCCTGGGATACCAATTACTTATCTACCCCCTCTCCCCCTTCTCCCTCTTCCTCTCCTCCTCTTTTCATAGCTTCGGTAGTTCCCACACAAACAAAACTGTGGCAAAATTATCCCAAAGCAAAATTTATAACTTTAAATGAAATACCTCTCAACAACCTATATCCCACATTAGGAATCGATAGAGCCTTATCTTTACTTGGCGCTGGTGAAACCTGGGGTTTTCCAATATTAGTTATTGATGCAGGTACAGCACTTACTTTTACAGGTGCCGATAACAAGCGTAATTTTATTGGAGGCGCAATATTACCGGGATTGGGTTTACAATTTTCGACTCTAACCAATAAAACTGGACAATTACCAAATGTACAATTACCAAAACAACTTCCACCACGGTATGCAGTAAATACTTCCGAAGCAATTCAAAGCGGAATTATATACACAATACTCCCAGGAATCAAAGATTTTATTGCAGCGTGGTTAAAAGATTTCCCCCAAAGTAATGTTGTTATAACAGGAGGCGATCGCACTGTATTATTTAATTATCTAAAATTGCAGTATCCCAAAATTGCAGCAAAAATAATCCTAGAAAAAAATCTCATTTTATGGGGAATAAGGGAAATAGTTATAAGTGTAGAGACGTAGCACTGCGCCCCGTCTGTACATTTAAGAGTTAGGAGTTAGGAGTTGTGATTTATTTAAAAACTAACCACCAACAACTAACAACTAACAACTAACAACTAACCACCAACAACTTAATGATATCTTTTAAGAAAATCTCTAATTTCTTCAGCAACAATTGAAGCACAAGATTGAGGCAAATTATCTTCTCCATGAGCAATCATTTTCAACTCAGCTTGAGGAGTAAGTCGAGCATAAATTTTACTTCTTGTTAAAGCATCTGGAGTATCTTTTCCACCTTGCAATACAAAAACCCGAATCTGAATTAAATCCAATTTATCTTGCAATAATTCAGCTGCAATTTCTGGATACTGACGTTGATACAATAATTGACTTGATGTTTTGTTTTCTAATAAAATTCTTCGTTGCTGTAAGTCTTCTTCTATTTTTGTTTCCCAACCAAGCATTTTAGCCAAAGGACGAAATACTTGTAAAAACCTAAATATCAATGAATGACCTTTGATTAAACGCCGCATTACTTGCAAATGTTTTTGCAATCCATCTATTTCTACACCTTCAGGTGATACTAACACTAAACCTTGGATTCTTTCTGGATATTTTAAAGCACAAGTAGCAGCAATCCATCCTCCTAAAGAATGTCCGACTAAATACACTTTCTCTAACTTTAAAGCTTGTAAAAATTCAACCAAACAATCAACTTGCAAATCAATTGCATGATGAATGTCAGGATACTCTGACTCACCAAATCCTAATAAGTCGGGAGCAAAACAATGAAAGTCTCGGGACATCAATTGCATTGTCGATACCCACTCACTACTATCGCACCAAGCACCGTGTAAAAAAACTACCGGTGTACCATTACCAACTTCACGCCAGAATAATAACCCTTGAGAAAGTTTTCTCCGCGAGTTACGAAATAACATCGTATCCATATTGAATTTAATTTAGTAGTTAAATTAATTAATTTTAGGGCGGTGGGTTGCGCTCAAACACTTACCGTATCAGCTTAAGTATCCAGTATGATGTACTGATTATCCGGCGTTGTAGGAAGTGTAGGAGATTGCCCACTAAATCTAAAAACTAAAAGCTGGAATATTAGTAGATAGTTTTATGCCAATATTGTCAAGCCACTTAAGTAGTCTTGCAATTGGCGATAATGGTCGTGTGACATGGGTTCTTCTGGTAAAGAGTTGGGAGAAAAAGCTTGGATTTCGCTTGCTTCTAAAGTGTCTTGAATCTCCATTTTTCCTTTGACTTCCGCTTCTGCGAGAACACAAATTGAATGGATCCTGGGGTCTCTATCTGGTGCTGAGTAAACTCCAACTAAACGCCGAATTTTTACTAACTCCAATCCAGTTTCTTCCATTAATTCACGCTCAATTGTCGTCGGAACATCTTCTCCCCAATCTACCATTCCCCCAGGTAAAGACCACAGACCGTTGTCTCTTCGTCTAATCAGTACAATCCGACCATCAGGTAATATCGGAATGATACTTGTTCCAATTACCGGATGACGAAAGATAATACCTAACACTGTTTGTCCATAGCGCCATAAAGTTCGCTTAAACTCTACGGCTGCACCAAATAAAGCAGCAACGTTCAATGTTCAAATTTATATATTTACTTACTTCCCCGTTCATGCGCCATCTTTGTTGTTAGCTGCTTGCTAAG
Organism: Cyanobacteria bacterium J06633_8; assembly: GCA_039820645.1. Classification (GTDB taxonomy): domain Bacteria; phylum Cyanobacteriota; class Cyanobacteriia; order Cyanobacteriales; family Nostocaceae; genus Rivularia. Next base: position 16,258 of record JBCBPQ010000105.1, read on the forward strand.
GGACTTGCAAGTAATAAATTGTCCCACCGTCGGTGTCGCCTGAAAGGCGACACCGCCACACGTCTAGGTTTTGTCCGGGATGTTTGTAAAACGGTGGGACAATTTATTTTTTGGATCTTCCTAAGAACAGCTTTTATACAAAAAAGTATGCGCCAGACAAGATTCTAACGATTCTCATTTATTAAAATGATAGCCGTAGAATAGCTTAATTTTAGCATCCAAAGACTTAATATCTATTGTGTATAACAATACTTTCCTTTGTTATGCTTTAATAAAAAATATCTATTTGTTATTGGTATTACAATATTTATTAGTCATACAATATTTTTCTATACCAGTAATTAAAATGAAGATGAAGCTATAATTCTAATAGTTATCAATCTCTTGAGATTTTTAAATTTGATATTCCAGTAAATTAAATTGCTTATAATTGTATAAGAAAATTTATTTATTTTTATTTTTGATGATTCTGAATTTATACTATATACATTATTTGTTTGACTGAGCTTTGCCCTTTGGCAAAGATTTTTAATCAAAAACTGAAAATTATATTGATATTTTTAATCATTTAGATTGAACCCTTAATTATGATTGTTGACAAAAAAAATTACAGTTTATACAAAAATAGATGATTGTACTTATAAATTAAAATTAGTAAGCATTAAACAGATTACACCTATTGTCTAACCTTGAATAAAATATAAAATTCCTAACTAACAGATACTATAAACTTTATGCAAGCCATTGACATTACAAAAATAAATGAGATAGACTATATTGCTGTTTAAAATATGCTAGTAACTGGTAATGGTTAAAATGTTATCGACATTATTAAAATAGATAGCTATAAATTATCTATTGTGTACCTGCCAGTAACTTAAACGTTGTTTATTAATGAGGTGAGTATGGCTAAGCGCCGTAACCTGAAGAAAGAAAAGGCGCTACGGAACCAGGCATATGCCCGGAAGTTTCGTAAACGAACTAATACAGGACGTTATCAAAGAAGGTATCAGCAAGGAGCGCCGAAACAAGAAGAAGAGAATAATTCAGCAGCAGAAGATACCAGCGCTGCTGCTACTGACTAACTTTCTCATAACGAAAATATCAATTTTTATTAGTCAAAGTCCTGATTTGCGGAGCGTTTTCTAAGATACTCCGCAAATATTTCCTTCAGTTATCAGCTAACAGTTAACAGTTATCAACGCTTAAAAGTTTTTACTTACTACTTGCTACTCTCCAATTAAAGAACGAGCAACAACTAAAGCTTGAGTAACTTGCTCGAAACCAGTTCCACCATAGCTATTACGTGCGGCTACTACTTGACGGGGTGATATCGCTTCATAAATATCCTTATCAAATTTAGGATGGAGTTGTTTCCATTCTTCTAAACTCAAATCTTTCAAAAGTTTACCTGCTGCAATACTGGTTTTCACTACCTTACCCACGAGATTATAAGCTTCTCGGAAGGGAACACCCCGAGATGCGAGATAATCTGCGACATCGGTAGCATTAGAAAAGTCTTCTGCTACAGCTTCTGCTAAACGTTGAGTACGAAACTCCAAACCTTCTCCGAGCAAAATCGTCATTGCTGACAAACAAGCTTTTACCGTACTAACAGCATCAAACAAGCCTTCTTTATCTTCTTGTAAGTCCTTATTATAAGCAAGGGGTAATCCTTTCATCATCACCAGCATTGCTTGCAGATGACCAAATACTCTGCCAGTTTTGCCTCTTACCAACTCCGGCACATCGGGATTTTTCTTCTGGGGCATAATACTCGAACCAGTAGCGCAGCTATCTTTTAAAGTGACAAAGCCAAATTCTTCAGAAGACCATAAAATCACTTCTTCCGATAACCTGCTCAGATGAACCATTATTAAACTGGCAGCACTCAAAAATTCAATGGCAAAATCTCTATCGCTGACTCCATCAAGGCTGTTATCATAAACCTTGTCAAAATGCAATAACTTGGCGCTGTAATATCTATCAATAGGAAAAGTAGTTCCAGCTAAAGCACCGCATCCCAAAGGCAAAATATTTACACGTTTATAAACATCAGCCAAACGCTCCCAATCTCGTTGCGCCATTTGGAAATAAGCTAAGAGATGATGAGCTAAGCTTAGAGGTTGAGCGCGTTGTAAATGAGTATAACCAGGAATCAAAGTTTCAACGTTTTTTTCAGAGATATTGAGTAAAACAGTTTGAAAATCTCGTAATAGTTGGCGAATTATTTGAATTTCTTCTCTTAAAAAAAGTCTCGTATCCGTACCAACTTGGTCATTACGAGAACGTCCGGTATGCAGTTTTTTACCGACATCGCCAACAATTTCTACCAAACGATGCTCCACAGCAAAATGGACATCTTCCGAATCTACATCCGGATTAAATTCACCTTGATGGTATTCCTGACGGATTTTTTCTAAACCAGTAACTAATTCTTCCCCTTCTTCCGAGGAAATAATGCCACACTTCGCCAGCATCTTGGCATGAGCAACCGAACCAGTTAAATCGTATTCAATTAATTCAATATCAAAATCAATACTGGCATTAAAACGAGCAATGGTAGGATGCAAAGCCGATTCAAATCGCTGACTCCAAGTTTGTTGTTGTGTTTGTGTCATAGATTAAATATTGGGCATGGGGAATGTATTGGGCATGGGAAGAGCGGGAAAGGGGAAGAAATAATAACTCTTAATACCTAACTCCTAACTGTTCGCTGTTAACTGTTCACTGTTAACTGTTCACTGATAACTGTTCACTGATAACTGTTCACTGTTAACTGTTCACTGTTAACTGTTAACTGTTACCCGTAGCTTGTTAAATTACGAATTAAATAACCGATTACTAATCCAATTAAAAGTGCCCAAATTTGACCTGTTTCAACAAAATTATTCCAAGCTTTTTGTACTTGACCTAAAAGGTCTGGGTCATTGACAGTTTGAGCTATCATAGTCCAGTTTACAGGTATTTTGGTCTGAGCATTAACAGTATTTGATAATAAAATTGTTGTCCACAAACTGACGGTAAACCCACCCAAGAGCGACCAAAGTTTCATTTTTTACTAGTGTATTGGTTAGCATCACCGTGATAGCTCAAAGATGTAAATTATGACATCCGTAATTTCTCGGCTGAGCGCAATATTTGACCTGCTAAAACTGCTGCTCCAAATCCATTATCAATATTTACTACTCCTATACCAGCAGCACAAGAATTTAGCATTGTCAGTAAAGGTGCTAATCCGCCAAAGCTGGCTCCATAACCGATGCTGGTAGGTACGGCAATTACGGGGGAGTCTGCTAAACCTGCTACAACGCTGGGTAAAGCTCCTTCCATTCCCGCTACAACAATTAATACCGTTGCCGATTCGATAACGTGACGATTATTTAACAAACGGTGAATTCCCGCTACTCCCACATCCCATAATCTTTGTACCTCAAAACCAGAAAGTTCTGCCGTTACCGCTGCTTCTTCGGCAACTGGTAAATCGGCTGTCCCAGCAGAAAGAATACCAATTGTACCGGAATATCGAACTTCAATTTGAAGAGGAGCGATCGCGCAGATTCGAGCGGATTGATAGTAACGCAAATCCCTTACCTTTGGTTGTAGAGTAGCGAAAACTTCAGGAGTGATGCGAGTTGCCATAACAACTTGATTTTGCAAGCGCATCACATTCATAATCCGAGCTATTTGTTCGGGGGTTTTATCTTGTCCCCAAATGACTTCTGGAAAACCAGTTCTTAAAGAGCGGTGATGGTCAATTTTAGCAAAATCATCTATAGGTTCGTAAGCTAAATTTTTGAGTTGAGAAAATGCTGCATCGGTAGTAACAGTTCCGTTAGCCACAGCATTTAAGAGAGATTGTAGAGCTTTTTCATCAGTCATAATTTATTTGGGAATTGGGGATAGGGCATTGGGGATTGGGCATTGTTCTGATGTATAAAACAGAAGGGAGCTGTTCGGCTCCCACTACTAATGTCACAATTCCTAACAGTTAACTGTTGACTGATAACTGTTAACAGTTCACTGTTAACTGATAACTGTTCACTGTTCACTGATTTTCACTTCTTCAATATTCCAGAAAGCACCACCAATTGCATTAAATTTGGTGCCTTGAATATTGTTACGTATGGCTCCTAATGAAAGGGGATTAACCAGGTAGATAAAAGGTAAATTTTCCTGGGTTATTTTTTGAGTTTCGGCGTATATTTCTTTAACTTTTTCTTCGTCTAATTCTTGGGTAGCTTTGACATAAAGTCTGGCAATTTCTTTTTCCCAAGGAGAAACTTCCCAACCTTCAATTGGTTTTTGTCCAGCTTGAGGTTTTTGGTTAAACATATGCAATCCACCTTCGGGTTTCCATACGTTGGCACCATCATTTGGTTCCAAACCACCAGTCAAACCAATCAATGACATTTCAAAGTCTAAGCTATTGGAAAGTTTATCTAAATAAGTATTCCAAGCAAGGGGAGTAAAATCAACTTGAATACCGATTTTACTCAAATCTGATTTAATTTGCGCTCCCATTGCTTCGCGGATTTTATTACCGGAATTAGTTAGTAAAGTGAAGCGGACGCGATTTCCATCTTTGTCTAATAATTGACCTTGAGAATTATATTTGAATCCAGCTTTGTTGAGTAAGTTTCTGGCTTTATCTGGATTGTAATCGTAAACTTTTAATCCTTTTTCTGGAGGCAGATAATAGGGACTTTGTAGGGAAATTGGTGAATTTTGTTTTTGTCCTAAACCACGAAATGTATTGTTAATCATGGTTTCGCGGTCGATAGCGTAAGCTACAGCTTGACGAAATTCTTTGGTATTAAACCATTTTGATTTGACTGGATCGACCAAAGGTTTACCGTTTCTGCGACCTTTGTTTAAATTAAAAAATACGAAAGATGTACCAGTAGCAGGACCGCCATTTTTAATATCAAAATTACCACGTTTTTCTTCTTTCTTGAGTAAAGAAAAGTAATCTGGTGTTACGCTGATATAATCTAAGCTACCAGAACGAAATTGTAGTAAAGAAGTATCTTGAGATTCAACAATTTCCCAATTTACTTTGTCAATTAATGGTTTATCTTTTTTCCAGTAATAAGGATTGCGCTCGAATACAACCCGTTGAGTAGTATTGTAACGTCCCAACTTATAAGGACCATTAGTCACTATCTCGTTAAGGGGAGTATCAACACCCCACTTTTGTAAAAATAAAGGCTTCCCTTCGGAATCTTTTGTTTCTACCGATTTTTGTAAAGCATGTTTGGGTAAAATAGGAGTCCCCATATTCTGTAAAAAAGGTCGAAAAGGTTCTGGTAAGGTAAATTCTACTTGGCGATCGCCGAGTTTTTTCACTTTCGGTAACTGACCGCTTTGACCAATTTTAAAAGTATCTTTAGTATCGGTGGGAATTTCTTTATTAAAGTAAATGTCGTTGTAAGTAAATACAACATCATCTACGGTTAAAGGTTGACCATCAGACCATTTTAAATTTTCGCGTAGGGTGAAAATAAAGCGCAACCCATCATCGGAAATCTTCCAAGATTCAGCTAACACTGGCTCAATTTCTCCTGTGATGGGATTTTGAGTAGTTAAACCTTCAAAAGTATAAGGAAAAATATTCGGAGACTCTTGAGAAAGAGCGTAGTTAAAAGTTTTTGGATCGCTGAGAATACTTAGGATTAACGGCTTTCTTTCTGCTGCTTGGGTTATAAAATTACTTGGATTACAAGCGGCAACAAAAAGTGCTGTTATAGCTGCCAGAATAATTGGTAAACGCAAACGCCGAAAGTTAGAAATAATTGAGAAAAATCTTAGCATTTAAATATATTTACGAATAATTGACGATATTGATTGCGATTGTAGCTTCAATCAGTTAACAGTGAACAGTTAACAGTGAGCAGTGAACAGTTATCTCAGTTATTAAATAACAACCAACCACTAACAACTAACCACTAACAACTAACCACTAACCACTAACCACTAACCACTAA
>JBCBPQ010000106.1:0-22155 GCA_039820645.1 Cyanobacteria bacterium J06633_8
GAGTTTTGGAAAGTTGCTGAGCTACCAGTGGGAATAGAAAATTCTTTGAAGCTGTGAAATAAATTATTCCCTTTTTGAATACCATTAAGAATTGTAAAATTATTATTGTCTATATGGATTTATCACTGGTTTACTAACTTTGGGGATTATCTTACCAGTTAATTCTCAGGTTACATCTGATGGAACAACCAGTACAACTGTCAATATAAACAATAATAATTTTACAATTCTTAATGGTATTCAAAAAGGGAATAATTTATTTCACAGCTTCAAAGAATTTTCTATTCCCACTGGTAGCTCAGCAACTTTCCAAAACTCTAGCGCTATAGAAAATATCATTAACCGTGTTACTGGTGGGAATGTTTCAAATATTGATGGATTAATTAAAGCAAACGATAGCGCTAGTGTATTTTTGATTAACCCTAGTGGAATAGTATTTGGGGAAAATGCGCGTTTGGATATTGGTGGTTCGTTTTTGGGTACGACTGCTGAGAGTATATTGTTTGAGGATGGGTTTAACTATAGCGCTATAGATTCAGAACAAACACCACTTTTAACGATAAGTGTTCCTTTGGGATTGCAGATGGGGAGCAATCCAGGGAAAATTGAAGTAAATGGTAGTGGTCATCAAATCATCTTCGATATTCCTACTTTGTCATTTATAAGGGATGCTAGATCGGTAGGTTTGCAAGTTCCCTCCGGTAAAACCTTAAGTTTAATTGGTGGCAATATTTCCCTACAAGGAGGCAATTTAACTGCCCAAGAAGGGCGTGTAGAATTAGGAAGTGTGGCGGAATCTGCCATAGTCGAATTAATTACCACTGATAATGGATTTACTACTGAATATAACGATATTACCAACTTTGGCAATATCAATCTTTCCCAAGCAGCCTCTGTGGAAGTAAGCGGAGAAGGGGGAGGAAATATCCAACTCCAAGGCAGAAATATTTCTTTGATTGAAGACTCAGCAATTATTGCCGATACCCTAGGGGCAGAAAATGGTAAATTATTTACCGTCAAAGCTTCCGAATCTGTGGAAATCATTGGTAGGAATTTGCCTATTTTCCCTACAGGATTTTCCAATCAAGTTGCCCCTGGTGCTACGGGAAATGGTGGAAATACCACTATCGAAACCCCCAAATTAACTGTTAGCGGTGCATCCCTTATTCAAGCTAATACATTAGGAATCGGTGATGGCGGGAATCTAAAAATTGATACGGAATATTTATCAATCCTTGATGGAGGGCAAATCTCATCGGCAGCATCTAGTATGGGAAATTCTGGAATTTTAACCGTGCAAGCATCTGAAGCAATTGAAATCAAGGGAACTTTAGGAGATTTTATTTCTAGTGGTTTGTTTACGTCTGTGGCACGTCAAGGAACAGGTAATGGCGGGAATTTAAGGATTGAAACCAACCTCCTTCGTGTAGTTGAGGGGGGTAAGATTGCAGCAAATACTGTAGCCGTAGGAAATGGGGGCAATATTCACATTGAGGCAACTGACGTGGAAGTTAGTGATGCATTCATCAACTTTGAAGGAGCAATTAGTGGCTTGGTAGTAACAGTAGAGCCAAATTCAACTGGGAATGGTGGCAACTTGGTTTTGAATGCAGATAACTTACGAATCTCCAATGGCGGACAAGTAACGGCTTCTACTTTGGGGGCTGGTGATGCAGGCAATATTACTCTCAATGTTAATAATATTGAGGTGACCGGTATTTCTGAGGATGGGCAATTTGTCAGTAGTATTTCTGCTTTCAGCGAGACAGATTTTGCGGCAGGTTCTATTAATATAAATGCCAATAACTTAAATGTCCGCCATGGCGCACAAATCAATGTTTCCACCTTTGATACTGGTGATGGGGGTAACTTAAATGTTAATGCAGATACTATCTCTCTCGACAACCAAGGCAGTTTGCAAGCCAATGTTGCTGCTGGAGAGCAAGGTAACATCAACTTGAACTCTCAATTATTACTATTGCGTCGCAACAGCAATATTACGACTGATGCTACGGGAACTGCCAACGGTGGTAATATCACCATCAACTCACCCATTATCGCCGGTTTTAAAAACAGCGATATTATAGCCAATGCAGTTGAAGGAAATGGCGGTAATATTAATATTAAAACTAAAGGTATCTTTGGTTTAGAATTTAGCGATCGCCTTACTGCCGAGTCGGACATTACAGCCAGTTCTGAATTTGGTTTAAGTGGACAAGTAATGTTACAACAGCTTGACTTTAATCCCGTTACTAGTTTAGTTAAATTACCATCTAAGTTTAAAAATAACGCTCAAATACAAGCTGGATGTAAGCCTTTTGCTGAAAATCAATTTGTTGTATTGGGAAGGGATGCTTTACCACAACAGCCCAGCGATTTGTTTAACGGAAGTAACGTTTTAGTGACTTTACTCGATCTAATTGATGAAGGAAAAATACCATACAATACTTCACCTCAAAATAATAACGTTAATTACGATAATCAAAAAAAAGTAATTGTAGAAGCAACTGGTTTTATGCGTAATGAAAATGGAGAAATTGAACTAGTTGCTCTTGAAAATATCCCTTTGAAAAATAAACAATTTAGTGAATGTAGCGGTTTATATACGTAAATATACTGTTTTTTTATATACAACAAATCTTTGATGAAAATTAGGGAATCATAAATCCAGAAGATAAATTAATATACTTTGACGATATGAAAGGGTTTGCATTTCTATCTGGATTAATAAGTGGTTTCCTAACCTTTGGAACTTTACCAGCTTCTTCTCAGGTAATATCCGATGGTACTACCAATACAAATGTCAACCAAATTGGTAATAATTTTAATATTCTTAACGGTATTCAAAAAGGGAATAATTTATTTCACAGTTTTGGTGAATTTTCAATTCCTACAGGAAGTTCAGCAACTTTCCAAAACTCTAGTGCTATAGAAAATATAATTAATCGGGTAACTGGTGGGAATGTTTCAAATATTGATGGATTAATTAAAGCCAACGGTAGCGCAAATTTATTTTTAATTAACCCTAGTGGAATTGTGTTTGGGGAAAATGCTTCTTTGGATATTGGTGGTTCGTTTTTGGGAACGACTGCTGAAAGTATTTTGTTTGAGGATGGGTTTAACTATAGCGCTATAGTTTCAGAACAAGCACCACTGTTGACCATAAGTGTTCCTTTGGGATTGCAGATGGGAAGCAATCCGGAAGCAATTGAGGTAAATGGTGTTGGACATAATTTAGCATATGGTTCTGGTCGCAGTTCAACAGGAAAGCTATTGAATGTTTCTGACAATGATGGATTACAAGTGAAAGACAGTCAAACTTTAGCGCTTGTGGGAGGAGAGATTTTTCTTGCTGGTGGTATCTTACGGGCTAATAGCGGACACATTGAACTCGGAGCAGTTGCTGGGGATAACCAGGATAATACAGTTGAACTAAATGCGACACCAACAGGTTGGGGATTTAACTACAATTCAGTTACCTCCTTGGGAAAAATTCAGTTCGATCAAAAAGCAATGGCTGCTTCTATCGGAACTGGAGGAGGTTCAATCCAAATTCAAGGTGAGAAGTTAGTTTTTGGGGGAGATTCTGCATTAGTCTTGGAAAATATTGGAGATTTAGCATCAGGTGATATTCATATTCAAGCTAGCGAATCAATTGAAATAACTGATTCAAGTGGTACTGGGACTCGTAATAGCATCTTAACTGAAGCTCTAGAAGCAGGAAATAGCGGTAATATTTACATTCAAACCCCACGTTTCTTTATGGGACAAAGGGCAGGTAATTTATCTGCTCGTAGTTTTGGTTCTGGGAATGGGGGAAATATCATTATCGATGCATCCAGTGTGGAATTAATCGGTGAAACAGCTTCTGGAGTGATTTCAACTCGTGTACTTGGTACTGGAAATGGGGGTGATATCACAATTAATACAGATAAGTTTCGCTCCCAAAATGGAGGTGGAATTTTTGCCAATGTCAATGGTGGTTCAGGACAAGGAGGAAATGTGCTAATAAATGCTAGCGAATCTATTGAAATGAGCCGTCCCAATCGGTTGAGCAATCGCAACTCTATTGGTTCTTCAGCAGTAAGCGGGGAAGGTAATGCAGGTAGTGTAACTCTCAATACTCCCAGATTAGCTGTCCTGGACGGAACTATTGTTTCAACCTCAACATTTGGATTTGGAAATGCAGGAGAAATAATAGTAAATGCAGATTCTGTTGAAGTAAGTGGTTTCTTTTCTAATTCAAGTTCACCTCAACCTGGAGCAATTAGGGCTGCTGCAATTCAACTCAACCCATTATCACGAAGATTCTTCAACTTACCAGATTTTCCTACAGCTAATGCTGGTACGGTTACAATTAACGCCAAAAATGTCAATGTAACAGATCGAGGTCAAATTACGGTACGAAATGATGGAACAAATAGTGGAGGCAATTTAAACATTAATGCTAATTCCATTTTTATCAACAGTGATGCAGGAATTACCGCATCTACAATATCAGGTGAAGGGGGAAATATAAATTTAAATTTACAATCTGACTTGATACTAAGGAACAATAGCGTTATAGATACTGAGGCATTTGGTACAGGTAACGGCGGCAATATAACCATAAATTCTCCTGTAGTCGCTGGTTTTGAAAACAGCGATATTATCGCCAACGCAGTAGAAGGTATGGGTGGTAATATCAACATTACAACTCAAGGTATATTTGGTTTAGAATTTCGCGATCGCCTCACTCCCGATTCAGACATTACTGCGAGTTCCCAACTGGGAGTTAACGGAACAGTAGAAATCAATAATATAACTATCGACCCCAATTCCGGTTTAGTTAAATTACCCACACTAAAAGAACAATCAAAACAAATAGCTAATGGATGTTCTAGTAATAATGAAAGTAGTTTTGTTGCTACCGGAAGAGGTGGAATGCCACAAAATCCCACCGAATATGTTGATTTAAATCGTACTTGGTCAGATATTCGTGATTTATCAGCATATCGTAAACAAGATAATAATACTGTTGAAAATACAGAGATATCAAATAAACCAGCCATTGTAGAAGCGACTGGTTTTATACGTAATGAAAATGGAGAAATTGAACTTGCTGCTATTGAAAATATCCCTTTAAGAAATAAACAAGTGAGTGAATGCAGTGGAACTCATATGTAATAGCACTTAATCAAAAAGTTTGTGTTAGTAGAAAAAAAATCCGGGAATCATAAATCCAGAAGATAAATTAATATACTTTGACAATATGAAAGGGTTTGCATTTCTATCTGGATTTATCAGCGCTGCAATAACTTTGGGGATTATTCTACCAGTTAATTCTCAGGTAACTTCTGACGGTACAACTAACACCACTGTCAATTCAACGGGAAATAATTTTAATATTCTCAACGGTATTCAAAGAGGTGGTAATTTATTTCACAGCTTTGGTGAATTTTCTATTCCCACAGGAGGTTCAGCAACTTTTCAAAACTCTAGTGCTATAGAAAATATCATTAATCGAGTAACTGGGGGAAATATATCTAATATTGATGGGTTAATTAAATCTCAAGGTAGTGCGAATTTATTTTTGATTAACCCTGCGGGGATTATGTTTGGAGAAAATGCTTCTTTAGATATTGGTGGCTCCTTTCTGGGTACAACTGCTGAAAGTATATTGTTTGAGGATGGGTTTGAATTTAGTGCTGTGAATGCTCAAAGCGAGCCATTGTTAACCATAAGTGTTCCTTTGGGATTACAATACGGCACAAACTCTTCATCCATAAACGTTTCCGGAGCCAATTTAACCGTTAACTCAGGACAAAATTTAGCTTTACTTGGTGGAGATGTCACCATTAGCAACAGTCAAATCAGCGCACCGGGAGGACAAATTCAACTGGGAGGCTTATCTGAAACTGGAACAATTCAGCTTGAAGGATTAACTGCGAAATTTCCTGAAAATCTAACTCGGAGTAATATCACTCTTGAAAATGCAGCTAACATTAATTCGACTTCTACAAACGCTGGAAATATAACGATTGATGCTGCTGATTTTTCCATGTCAGGAAGTAGCGAATTACTAGCCGGATTAACGAACGGGGGAAGCGATACAACTTCAGTAGCTGGGAATATCACTATCAATGCCACAGGAAACACTAATATTAGTGGGAAAAGTTTAATTGCCAACGATTTACAAACCCTATCTGTAGGAAACGGCGGAAACATTGAACTAAATACCAACTCCCTTTCCCTGACAGGAGGTTCCAGAATTCAAAGTGTGACTAACTCCACTGGCGCATCCGGAGAAATTACCATCTACGCCAACAGCGGAATAGTTATTGATGGCTTTACTGACGATGGTTTATTTAGCGGTATTTTATCCCGTTCTGCTACAGAAACAAGTGGTACTGGGGGAAATATTACGATTAATAATCCCCAAAATACTCTTACTCTTTCCAACCGGGGTTTTATCGGTGCAGTTACTAATAGTAGTAGTAATGGTGGTTCAATTGAAACCAATTTGAATAACTTGGTTATGGAAACTGGGGGACAAATTCTCACAGCGACGACTAATTTAGGAAATGCAGGGGATATTACGATAAATGCAAGCGAAAGCGTTAAGATTTCTGGTGAAAGTCAAGATTTTGTTCCTAATCCTTTCTTAGATTTAGCTGTCTTTGACCTTAATACCCTGGAATTTATCACCGGTTTCAATCCTAACGTAGCGGATTCGGAAACCATTCCCTATACTTCTGTGGAAAGAACTCCCGAACAAATTGTTAGTGGTACAACTATTTTAGGAACTGCACAAGCCCAGGTAGATTACTATTCCTTTAGTGTCACCCAAGGTGGAAGCCGAGCAATTTTAGATATTGACGGAGGGTTTATCGAAGGAGACGACGGTAGCCTGGATACCAATATTGTGCTTTTTGACCGCAGCACAGGATTAATTGTAGATGTTAATGATGATTCCGAGGCAACAGCAGGGGGAGAAGGAAGTCTTCCTGGAAGAAGTGGCCCTTTTACCTTAGACTCCCTCATCGATACCACTTTAGAAACACCCGGATTTTATGTGTTAGCAGTGGGAACTTTTCCAGCCACTATCGATGATTATCAACTGATTGAAGGCTCGACTCCCCAAGTGGGGGATACTTACACCCTGCAAGTTTCTTTAGAAAATCAAGGTACTCAAGGAGTATCTCTACCAGAACCTCTAAACTTGGACAACTTCAATCCCAACGTAGAAAACAGAAGTGGGGTATTTTCCAATGCGTCCGGTATAGGCAATGGTGGAACTATCACAATTAATACTCCCCAATTGATTTTGGATAATAGCGGTATCATCAACAGTGAGACCTTTGATGGAGTTGGGGGAGATATTATCCTCAATGTGGGAAATCGCGTTGAAATCAATGGTGGTGAGAATATCGAGCTAAATAGCAATGGTAGTGGCAATGGTGGCAATCTCACTATCAATACCCAACAGCTTAGTATGACCGGAGCCGATATTTGGAATCGCAATCGCAATTTAGGCGATGGTGGGAACATTACTATTACTGCCAGTGAATCGGTGCTCTTAGAGAGTTTTGCTGGCATCTTCAACAATGTAGACCCTGGAGCAGGAGGTAATGGGGGTAATATTACCGTTGAAACACCTCTCCTACGCTTACTGAATGCTGGTCAAATTAGTACTGGAACTTCACGGTTTCTTGGTAATGCTTCGAGTCCCCTCGAAGGTGATGCAGGAGATTTGACCATCACAGCAGACTCCGTGGAAATTATCGGCACTTCCACCGATGGGATATTCCCCAGTGGACTATTGTCACGCTCCGAAAGTGGAGGTGAAGCGGGGGACTTAACCGTGACCACAGGGCGATTATTAGTGGCAGACGGTGCTTTCATAACCTCCAGTGCTGTGGGTTCTGGAAAGGGAGGGGATATTTCCATCGTTGCCTCTGAGTCCGTTGAAGTCCTTGGGAATGACTTGTTTGGGGATAGTTCTGCAATATCTAGCTCTGCTAGTTCTATTTTTGGAACCTCTATAGAAGATGCCACCGGAGATGCTGGTAGTCTTACCATTACAACTGAGCGTTTGCGTGTTGCAGAAGGAGGTCGTATTCAAGCTTTCACACGGGGGGCTGGTGATGCTGGTAATATTACCCTACAAGCTGATGAAATTGAAGTAACAGGTGTTACTGAAGATGGGGATGTCAGTGCTATTTCTGCCTCCAGTACAACTGATTCTATCGCAGGTTCAATTAATATTACTGCCAATAATCTCACGGTGAGCGATCGCGCTGAAATAACTGTTTCTAATACTGGCGCTGGGGATGCAGGAATTTTAACAGTTAACGCTGATAATATTTTCCTCGATACCCAAGGTAGTTTACAAGGAGAAGTTCTTGCCGGAGAACAAGGAAACATCAACTTAAGTTCCCAATTTTTACTATTGCGTAACGGTAGCAGTATTACTACTAATGCAACTGAAACTGCCAACGGTGGTAATATCAACATCAACTCTGCAATTATTGCCGGTTTTGAAAACAGCGATATTGTTGCCAATGCAGTAGAAGGAAACGGCGGTAATATCAACATTACAACTCAAGGCATATTCGGATTACAATTTCGCGACGAACTAACCTCGGAAAGTGACATTACAGCTAGTTCCCAATTCGGTGTTAACGGAACAGTAGAAATCAATAATATAACTATCGACCCCAATTCCGGTTTAGTAGAATTACTTACAGAATTAACAGATCCATCAAAACAAATAGCTAATGGATGTTCTAGTAATAACGAAAGTAGTTTTGTCGCAACCGGAAGAGGTGGAATGCCGCAAAATCCCACCGAATATGTTGATTTAAATCGTACTTGGTCCGATATTCGCGATTTATCAGCATTTCGTCAACAAAGAAATAATAATACTGAGGAAATTACACAAATATCACATAAACCAGCCATTGTAGAAGCTACTGGTTTGATTCGTAATGAAGACGGAGTAATTGAATTTGTTGTTCTTGAAAATACACCTTTGAGAAATAAACAAGTGAGTGAATGCAGTGGAACCAATACGTAATAGCACTTAATTTTAAAGTTTGTGTTAGTAGAAAAAACAATCCGGGAATCATAAATCCAAAAGATAAATAAATAATCTTACAAGATGAAAGGGATTGCTTTTCTACCAGGTATATTAGGCGCTGTAATAACTTTGGGGATTATTTTACCAGTTAATTCTCAGGTTACATCTGATGGTACAACTAACACTACTGTCAATTTAACGGGAAATAATTTTAATATTCTCAACGGTATTCAAAAAGGGAATAATTTATTTCACAGCTTCAAGGAATTTTCTATTCCTACTGGTAGCTCGGCAACTTTCCAAAACTCTAGTGCTATAGAAAATATTATTAATCGGGTAACTGGTGGGAATATTTCTAATATTGATGGGTTGATTAAAGCAAACGGTAGCGCTAGTGTTTTTTTGATTAACCCTAGTGGAATAGTATTTGGGGAAAATGCGCGCTTGGATATTGGTGGTTCGTTTTTGGGGAGTACCGCAGAAAGTATTTTGTTTGAGGATGGGTTTAACTATAGCGCTATAGATTCAGAACAAACACCACTGTTAACGATAAGTGTTCCTTTAGGATTGTAGTTTAATCAAAATCCGGGGGACATTACTGTAAATAATATTAGTTAATTGTAGTTTTTCCAGACTAAATACTAAAGAGCTATATTGATTAGTATCAACTACCAACTACCAACTATCAACTACCAACTAACAACTACCAACTACCAACTACCAACTATCAACTATCAACTATCAACTACCAACTATCAACTATCAACTATCAACTATCAACTATCAACTATCAACTATCAACTACCAACTATCAACTACCAACTACCAACTACCAACTATCAACTAATCACCAGTAGCAGGTAATTGCTCCAGAGAACTAAATAAAGCAACTTTGAGACGAATATATTTATTAATCTGCTTAATAATTGTACTTCTAATCACTTCCTGAGTAATATTCTCGCCCCTAGGAATATTCCAATAAAGTATTGCAACAGCATCTTGAATATAAGCTTCTAATTGTATTAATTCACTTGTACTCAATTTCATCATATTTGCATCACTGGGATTATTGATATTATCCAATACATATAAATTAGGATGAGAAAAATACTTGCCGCTAGGCATTACCGCATCATGCAAAATAGTGTTTCGCAGTTTGATTGAAGAAATAATCGCTTGATAGAGATTAGCACGACTAAAGTCAGCATTAGTTAAATTTGCTCGTATCAGTTGAGTCTTTACTAAAGAAGCACTCCTCAAATTTGCATTAGTTAAATTTACCTCTGTTAAATTGGCTCCTGACAGCTTCGCACCACTTAAACAAGCACCACTCAAATTGCTTCCGCTTAAATTTGCATTCATCAGCGTCGCACCCGTTAAATTCGCACCCGCTAAATTAGCTCCTCTGAGATTTGCTTCTCTTAAATCAGCTTCCCCTAAGTCAGCTTCACTTAAATTCGCCCTTACAAATCTAACTTTACAAAGCTTAGCGTTAAACAAATCAGCCTTGAATAAATCAGTATCTGCCAAAATAGCAGACTCTAAGTTCACATGAGAAAGCTTTGCACCCACTAAAGATAAAGAAGCCAACTCAGCTTCGCTAAAGTTTCTTAAACCATCCGCGTAGCTTTGCAACAATTCTTTAGCTTTCATTTGACAAGAAAAACCTACCTGTTAGATAAGTACAGATAAACATTAAGAAAATATTAAATTATTTACTACAATATAGTCTATAAAAATGCATATTTCTTAATATAATATAAGTAATTTTTAAATAAAATGTCATATTTTTTTACAGCAAAATCATCTTGAGATAGTTTAGTTGTTGTATTATTTGCATTGTCTGTTATTTGATGTAGCGGATTTAAGTAAAATAGGATACAGCAAATAATATCTAAGTCACTGAAGTTTGTTAATATTTATAACTTGCATCATTCTCAATTCCGCTCAAAGAAACCGGGTTTACTTGAGCTTCATAGCCACATGCGGAATGTTTTCACGACAAGAAACCCGGTTTCTGACACTGGTCTAAGATATCATTTAATATGTATTGCACTCAGAGAATGTTTGAAAAGTATCGTTTTTAACCGGCATTATCGGTTCATCCCCCCTTCCCCCCCTTATAAAAGGCGGGTAAAAGTCCCTCTTTTATAAGGGGATTTAGGGGGATCTAAAAATTTGTGGTTGTATTTATGACTTTCCAAACATCCTCTCAGAGAATGTTTGAAGTTTTGTCTAATTCCAGAGAATAGAAAAAACCTGGCTTCAATAAACCAGGTTTTGATTGAATCAAATGAATAAATCTGTCAGAATTGCGATTTATTTAGAAGGAGTTTTAACCTTACTAGCCATATCTAAAAATGAATTCATATTTGCACCAGGGCGACGGCGAACATTATCATTTTGAGGTATCAGATATTTAGGTGCAAAAAGAGTTTCTTTGTTGTCTTCGGGGCTAACTGCATCCGACACAGCTTCTTTTGCAGCTTTCTTTTTAGCTTGCTTCTTCTCTACAGGAACAACCTTAGCCTCTAAACCTTTGGCAGTTTGAACCATTTCCACATCCACTTCTTTAACTTTGTCGGATGGTACTTCTTTTACTTTATTGTCTGCATCTTTCACCTTGACTGTATCTGCCTTAGTTGTGGTAGCTGCTTTGCCTCCGTTACTAGATGCAGGAGCTTCAACCTTAGAATCAGGCTTTGGCATTGGCTCGTCAGGCTCATCTTTTAATTCTAAAAAGAAATCGCCCTTGTTGCTTCCACTGAAAATTCCAGAAATAAATTTCATAATCCCCCCAATTTAAGGTTTTGATAAAACTAAACGTGTTTAATCTTCGTCTTTTATACCCGAATTTTGACCAAAAAAATTAATAATTACGCAATGAAAGTAAACAATTATCAAAAATGCTTGTTTAGCCTTGCCCATCTGCATTCCAGGGATTTTAGTAGATAGAGATAGTTAGAGTCACAGTTTTGATTAATTCTATTACCTACAACTGCTAAATGTCTTATGCCCCAAGCGATTGAAGGTAATTTAAACTTCATATCAATTATTAGATTTTCTTGTAACTTAGAGCAAGACTGTGAAAGATGATTTAACAAAAGTTAACAAATTAGTTGTTGGTGGTTAGTTGTTGGTGGTTAGTTGTTGGTTGTTGGTTGTTGGTTGTTGTTGGTTAGTGGTTAGGAATTAATTGGCTGTTGACTGTTAACTGTTAACTGTTAACTGTTAACTGTTCACTGCTCACTGATTTTGCGACATTAAATAAAGTAAAAAACATTCATGTATAAAATGATTCAGACCTCTCGACAACGCAATCCGGTATTGGTAGTTCATGGTATTTGGGATACTGGTAAAGTATTTCGGAGAATGATTTCTTTCCTTGAGGAAGCTGGTTGGAAAGTTTACGATTTGGATTTGACTCCTAACGACGGTAGGAAAGGTTTAGATGATTTAGCTTTACAGGTAGCAGATAAAGTTGAAGCGACTTTCGGTGAAGAAGAGCCTTTTGATTTGGTTGGTTTTAGTATGGGGGGAATAGTAAGTCGTTATTACGTGCAGCGGTTGGGAGGAATCAACAGGGTGCAGAGATTTATTGCACTTTCAGCACCGAGCCACGGTACTTTGACGGGTTATTTTAATCAAGGATTGGGTTGCGTACAAATGCGTCCCAATAGTAATTTACTAAAAGATTTAAACAGCGATGCTGACATGCTATCGCGAATTAATTTTACTTCAATTTGGACACCCTACGACATGATGATTGTCCCGGCAGATAGTTCTAAAATGCCAGTAGGGGATAATTTGACGGTACCAGTTTTAGTTCATGCTTGGATGCTTGTTGACAAGAGAAGTTTGAACGCGATCGCAACAGCATTATCGGCTCCCATTAAGTGAGGGAGTGAGTGAGGGAGTGAGGGAGGGAGGGAAGAATAAATTATTTTTTACTTCTTACTTCTTACTTCTTACTCATTACTCATTACTCATTACTCAAACTCTGTCACCAATTTGAGTAAATTCGGCATTGCCAAAAATTGCTTGGGGATAGCGATAATATTTATATTCCATCAAGTTGTAAAATGGGTCTTCTAGAAAAAAGGTACGATGTTCTAGGGGAGTATTTACAAAACGGGTTTTAGGTGTTTCTCGAAACGGTAATTTTTTTTGTTGTGCGATGCTAAGTAAATTTTTCCAGTCAGCTTCTTGAGTGAAAACCAAGCCGAAATGTCTGGGGTAAATGCCGCGTTGGGGTACGAGGGGTTCCTTTGTGACATGAGCGACAAGCTGATGTCCGTAAAGATTGAGAATTAAAGCATTGCGATTTTCCCTTCCGGAGGTGCATCCCAAACCATCGACATAATATGCTTTAGTTTGAGCGATATCGGTAACAGGAAATGCTATGTGAAAGATGATATTGGACATAGGGCATGGGGCATAGGGCATTGGGAAATATATATCCCTATCAAAATGGTATCAATACAGCTTGCCAAAAAATATTTGTTACTTTAATTTATTTTTTAAATCTCAAAATTGTTTCTTTCTGCTTTTACCAATATCAATATATAGATATAAATTTATTTTTTTTACAACTCTCTACTAACAACTAACAACTAACAACCAACAACTAACCAACATATGTACTTCGGAAATCACTTAATAATCGGCGTTTCGGGTACTGAATTAACCGATGAAGATAAAAGAATACTCAATAGTATTAAACCTGTAGGGGTTTGCTTTTTTGCGAAAAATTTCCGTGACGGCGAACCTTATGAAGTCTGGTTGCAAAGTTTCAAAAAACTCAGCCAAGAAATAAGAGAATATACTGAACGCGAATCGATGTTTTTTTCCATCGATCATGAAGGGGGAAGGGTAATTCGTCCACCTTTACCAATTACGCGATTTCCTTATAGTTATGTTTGTCGCCAAAGAGCGCGGCAAGTCGCGAAGGCGATGGCAACTGAGTTGAAATCCTTGGGAATCAATGTATCTTGGGCACCAGTGGCGGATATATTTTCCAACCCGAGCAATCCGATTATCGGACCTCGTTCCTTTGATACAACACCAGAAGCAGCGGCAGAATATGCCCGCGAATACTTCTTCGGATTAAAAGAATCGGGAATTATCGCATGTGCCAAACATTTCCCCGGACACGGAGATACCAACACCGATTCTCACTTGGCACTGCCGGTACTAAATTTAACTAAAGAAGCAATTGAGCAGCGAGAATTAATACCTTTCAAAACTTTAATTGCCGAAAAAATTCCCTTAATTATGACAGCCCATATTCTCTTCCCAGAAATCGGAGGAGATAAACCAGCAACATTTTCTCAGTCAATTTTGAATCAGATACTAAGAAAAGAACTTGGTTTTGAAGGAGTTGTGGTATCGGATGATTTAGATATGAAAGCCGTTGCCGATATGTATGACAAAAGCGGTACTGTCGCAAATACATTAAATGCAGGCTGCGATATATTTTTGATGTGCGGTAATTTGCCATCATCATCCACCGAACGAATCGAATTTATTGCTGAAGATTTTGCCAAGTCTTTAGCAAACGGTAGTCTTGATGAATCAGTGGTAGCAGCAGCAAATGGGAGGATTGAGAAACTTTTAAGCGAAACACCACAATATACAGTGGAAATGCTCGATAAAAGTACTTTATTGCAACATGCAGAATTGGCGATCGCCTGTAGTTTCGATAACTAAATTGTGCAGTTAGGGATTCCCAGAAAATAAAGAGGGAGGGAGTGAGGGAGTGAGGGAGAGAGGGAGAGGTAATTGGATGGGGTTTTTACCCCAACCAATTACTAGCACGCCAATTGACGGTGGGGTTTTAAACCGCGATTAAGTTGATAATCTGACGCAATTTGCTAGCATCAAGTTTACCGGGTTCAAGAAAAGTAACAAGAACTTGGGTACTCTCTGCTACATTTTGCGGTAACTCAGTAAGCTGAATCTGCCCATCCTGATAAATGCCTTCAACTGTTTTGAGCATAATTTTTAATAGGTTAGTTAATGAGGTTAGTGTTTTTTCAATTTTAATCTTTTTCCCTACTACTAACTATTCCCAATGCCCAATGCCCCATCCCCAATGCCCAATTCCTAAAATTTACCATTATCCAAGCATCTTCTCAGCAAAAACTAATAATCGGAAGATGAAAAGGTATTTAAATAAATTTATAAAACATTAAATCTGCTACCAGATTTTTGTCAGCCTTGTAGAATCAACGGTGGGGTGGGTTTTTACCTGCCACCGCTTTTTTCAATTCAGGGGTTTGTATTTAACCTTTGTCGGACGAAAATTATTAATATTGCTATCTACATAGCACATTCCTAAATCTTAAATCGAATGACTTATTTAGAAACAGCAGCACAATTCTATAGTGAAGTAGCGCAAACCCCGGAAGTGGGATTATGTTGCGTGCAGAGTACCCCCATGCAGCTACCGGGGTTGCATATTCCTTTGAAAATGCAGGAAATGAACTACGGTTGCGGTACTACTGTTCATGCTAACGAACTTAGTAATGAACCTACAGTATTGTATGTAGGCGTTGGTGGTGGTTTAGAAGCTTTACAATTTGCTTATTTTTCCCGTCGTGCCGGTGCGGTAATTGCTGTCGATCCTGTAGCAGATATGCGAAAAGCTGCAAAAGAGAATTTAGAAGTTGCAACCAAAGATAATCCTTGGTTTGATACTAGCTTTGTAGAAGTTCGTGAAGGAGATGCTTTTAATATACCAGTTCCTGATAGTTCTGTTGATATTGTTGCTCAAAACTGTCTTTTTAATATCTTTGAACCAGCAGATTTAAGTCGTGCTTTAAAAGAAGCATATCGGGTATTAAAACCGGGGGGACGCTTGCAAATGAGTGACCCAATTGCAACTCGTTCAATACCAGAACATTTAAAGCAAGATGAGCGATTGAGAGCAATGTGTTTGTCTGGTGCGTTAACTTATGATGAGTACGTTCAACGCATTATTGATGTTGGCTTTGGACAAGTTGAAATTCGCGCTCGTCGTCCTTATCGTTTGCTAGAAGCTAATACTTATAACTTAGAGGAAAACCTACTTTTAGAAAGTCTTGATTCTGTAGCTTTTAAAGTACCAATTCCGGAAGATGGCGCTTGTATTTTCACCGGGAAAACAGCTATATATGCGGGTTCAGAGCCATTCTTTGATGATAACAACGGTCACATTTTACAGCGAGGAATTCCAGCCGCTATATGCGATAAAACTGCTGGTAATTTAGCTGCTGTCTTACCAGAAAAAGTCATAGTCACCGATTCAACCTGGTACTACGACGGCGGCGGATGCTGTTAATCAGTACCATGACAGTGAACAGTTAACAGTGAACAGTTAGGAATTATAGAAGCATTTTTAGTGGGAGCATCTTGCTCCCTTATTGTTTTTCATCCTATAAATATTAGCCATTACCAATTCCTAACTCCTAACTCCTAACTCCTAACTCCCAATTACTAACTCCCAATTCCCAATTCCTCACTTTTTTAGAAATGATTCAAACTACAGTAACACCCTTCAATCGTAAACTTAATTCGACGTTAACTAAAAAGGAAATCAATGTTTTACAAATTAATTTAGGTAAGCGTTGTAATCTTGCTTGCAGTCACTGTCATGTTGATGCGGGACCAAAAAGAACTGAAGAACTTTCTCGGGAGATTTGCGAGCAGTTAGTAGAAGTAATTAATAGATTTGGGGAAGTTAAGATTGTAGATTTGACTGGTGGCGCACCGGAGATGAATTACGGTTTTAAGCCATTAGTTGAAGCTGCAAGAAATAATAACAAACAGGTCATTGTTCGCTCTAATTTAACTATTTATTTTGAAGATGGATTTGGCTATATTCCCGAATATTTTGCCAAACATAAAATCAGAGTTGTTGCTTCACTGCCATGTTACCTTGCCGATAATGTTGATAAAATGCGCGGTGATGGTGTATTCAATGCCTCGGTGAAAGCACTGCAATGGTTAAATAAATTAGGCTACGGGAATAAATCGGATTTAATTTTAGATTTGGTTTACAATCCACAATTACCTACAAACCAAAAATTTTCTTTGACTCCCAACCAAGTAAAATTAGAGCAAGATTACAAAAAGTTCTTACAAGATAACTTCGGTATTGTATTTAATAACTTATTTGCCATCACTAATTTACCAGTTGGTAGAACTAAGTTTCATTTGGAAAGAACTAAATTATATAAACCTTACCTCCAGTTTTTGGAATCGAATTTTAACCCTGTTACCGTAGAGAATTTAATGTGTCGGGATGAATTATCTATTGATTATCTCGGTAATGTTTACGATTGCGATTTCAACCAGATGATGAATATACCAGCCAAAACAAGCGATGGTGAAGATATTACAGTAGCCAAATTACTCGGGGCTGGTAATTTAAATTTAATTCATGAAGTGCAGACTGCTAGCTATTGTTACGGCTGTACTGCCGGTAGCGGGAGTAGTTGTGGTGGTGCTTTGTTGTAAATGGTTAACAAGCATATAACACCTAAATAAAATCATCTCGTTACCAAAAATGTTACCGGCAAACTATTAATGTTCGCAAATTATACAATGGCTATTAAATAAGCAAGTCTCCTTACACCATATTATAAAAACCGTAGGCCTCCCTGAAAAATCCTACGGTTTCTTTTTTTACCTGTAAACTGCCAAGATTCCAATGTATAATTTATTCGCTATAAATAAATAGTTATCTAATAAAAAGTATTGTTTCAAAAATTGATACAAAAGCAATTATCAAGCAACTTGCTGGTTATAATAATTTAAAAGTTAAGCTCCTCACATTACATTCCCAAGCCGTGAAATTGAATATTTCGCGGTTTTTTTATTTTTTACGGTGATTCTATCCGTTCCCAAGTCAATTCAAAGACTTTTGGGATATTATCGCTTTTACTAGGTGGAGTTTTCAAAGTTACTCGATTTTGATTTATTGTAAAAGTCCGAGTTAAACTTTTTCCTATACGATTGGGAATCGATGCAATTTCTACATGATGCATAACTTTGTTCTTATCAACGGTATATCTGCCAGCATAGGAATTAAACGTAGAAAATGCTTCGGCTCTTTCTTCGATTGGTACCGAATGTATGGCAGCAGTAAGGGGTGAAGCAGAATTACCGCTTAAGGGTGCGCGATCGCCCTTTGAGAAAATCACCATCATTTTACCTTCAATGGTGTAGGTGATGTAGCCAATTGGGTTACTTCCAAATGCTTCCTTATCAACTTTGCCGTCGGGGAATATTGCTGTAATTGATATTAATTTCCACGTTCCAACTAGTGGGTTATTTTGAGAAAAACTCGACATTATGAAATAATTGGTAATTAGTAATTAGTAATTGGTAATGACGATAACTGTTAACTGTTAACGATTAAGTAGGTAGGCGTAATTAAATATAATATAATATCTAAAACCTCACCCTCAATCCCTCTCCTTACTAAGGAGAGGGAAGCCGCAGGCAGGGTGAGGTTTTATATTTAATTTAACCCACTTACTTAATTTTTACTTTCAAATAAATTTCCTTCATCTCGACGACGGTTAATTAAACCCGGTAATTTTTTACCACTACCATGAACCCAACGATTTAATTGACTTGGTACAGAACTATAATCTTGATTATTTAATTTAGCTAATAATGTAGAAGAAGCAAATTGTGTTTTTCCAATATTAAATACAAAACTTACAAGTGCATCAAATTGATTTTGATTTAACGTTACTTTGACTAATTTATTAACAGAACTTTCTGCTTGAATAACATCAGAGCGTAAAATATCCATTGCTCTTTCTTTCGTAATTCCACATTTAAATTCTTCCGATTCAGAACCATTTATCGGACCATAGTGTACCAAATGTCCAACACCAATTGTTGCATGATTGGCTGGGTCATTATAAAGATGTAAAATAATTCCTTCATGGTCTGCGATAAATTTTAAACCATTATCACTAATTTTTTGCTTATCGCTATTAACTTTAATATTTGTATTTTCTGATGGTAAATAAACAACTTGACCGATTTGTAAACGCCCCGCTTCATGTTCGCTAAAACATTCTCCCGTATCTTTAGTTATTTCTCGCCAACGGTTAGCACTGCCTAAATAACTTTGTGCAATTCCACTGAGAGTATCGCCAGATTTTATAGTGTAAGAAGTACGATTTTTCATCAAATAATTTGATTCAAGTTTCGGCAATTAAATATTACTACAAACCCGGTTTTTTAAAAAAACCAGGTTTGTTAATTTCTTGGCAATAATTTAGAATTTCTTAAACAAAAGCAAAATTATCTGTACTCAAGCTTTCTGCTTCAATTCCTTTCAAAACTGCTAAATCTGAACCATTAACAGCAATCAAAGTATTTGCTTCTTTTTGAATAATATTTAAATCTTCTGCCAAGGTTGATAAATTAGGACTTTACCTTTGTTTGCGCTAAAGTAAATTGTGAAGCGTGCATCGAAGGAAAATCAATGAAAGCAGTATTAATGACAGCACCTGGAAGCCCGGAAGTTTTGCAAATGCGGGAAATTCCCAACCCGCTTCCTCCTCAAAATACAGAACTTTTGGTACGCATAAAAGCTGCTGGTATTAATCCCATCGATACAAAACTTCGCAAACGCGGTACTTTCTATGCCGATAAAATGCCTGCAATATTAGGATGTGACGGTGCGGGTATTGTAGAAGCAGTGGGAAATCAAGTTAAAGATTTTCGTGTAGGAGACGAAGTATATTTTTGCAACGGTGGAATAGGCGATCGCCAAGGTAATTACGCAGAGTTTACAACTGTAGAGGAGCGTTTCGTAGCTGCAAAACGTAAATCTGTATCTTTTATAGAAGCTGCCGCCGCACCTTTAGTATTAATAACAGCATGGGAAGCTTTATACGAACGCGGACGTTTAGAACCAGGTGAAAAAGTATTAATTCATGCCGGTGCTGGTGGTGTGGGACATGTAGCAATTCAACTAGCTAAACTCAAGGGTGCTGATGTTTGTACTACGGTAAGCAGTCAAGAAAAAGCCGATTTTGTCAAGAGTCTAGGGGCTGATTATGTCATTAATTATAAAGAAAATGATTTTGCTAAAGCCGTTTTAGATTGGACAAATGGTGAAGGAGTAGATTTAGCATTCGATACCGTTGGTGGAGAGACATTTGAGAAAACATTCCCAGCGACAAGGGTTTACGGTGATATCGTGACGATATTGCAACCAAGCGACGCAACGAATTGGAAAATAGCTAGAGGCAGGAATTTAAGAATTGGTTTGGAATTAATGTTAACGCCGATGTTGCAGGGAATTGTAGAAGCACAAGCACATCATGGCGAGATATTAGCAGAATGTGCGAAGTTGATGGATGAAGGAAAATTGAAAATTTGCGTTAATCGGACATTTGGGTTGTCAGAAGTAGCCGAAGCCCATCAGTTATTGGAAGCAGGTTCGATGATTGGAAAATTGGTAATTGGTATTGGCTCGTAGTTGCGCTTTAGCGCCAAAAATGTTGAATAACAATTAGGAATGAGGCATAGGGCATTGCTTTTCTAGGGTGTGTTACGGCTAAAAAATAGTTGCGGGGAAATAGATATGTTAGTTAATGCCCCAGGGCACCGTCTTGTATCTAGAATACCTGGCGAATATAAGTCATGACTGCACAGGTAAAGCCCACGAAGGTAAACCCCAAAATAATATTTAGTTCGCTATAAGCGAATTAAAATCACAAAAATTTGAATTTATGGTATATTGAATTTAATCGGATAAAAGGAGATGTTTGCCATTTACTGGAACGTTTAGGCGTTCTGTGGAAGATAATCATATATCTTCTATCGTGTTTCGTTGTCTATTCAAGAACCGTGCAAATAAAAATTCACCCAGGTTGTCACGGAGACTACTTAGAGAATCCAAGAAAGAAACCTCGCGGAATTTATCATTGTACGATTCCTAGAAATATTTAGTGAACATAGAACTCTAATTGTTTTCTTTATGAGTAAGCTGTTGTAGGTTACTAACTAAATTAAGTTAGGAAAACGAATATAAAAAAAACACACAAGCGCAGCTTTGGCAATTTAGCTGCGTAGGTATAGGGAGGGTAAAAACTGCTGTTCTTTCTCCTGGTTTGTTTGAGGCAACATTTATTTGCGGAAACGTGAATAAGTGCAGACAAACTAAAAGCATAAGGAGTATTTTTATGCAAGAAAAATCCGATGAACAGCAGCAGCAATCGAAAAAGCGTAAATCCAAACGGTGGCTGAAATGGCTCCGTAGACCTCAAACGCTACGTCTACTGTTACAACTAGGTACAATCATCTTTAACATCTTAAAATGGTTGGTCGAGTTTTTGCAGGATTGATGTAGATTGCTTACCTCCTTCTATCTATAAAACTTTTTAATATCCTCTCTTTAAAGGAGGTTAATTATGTTAAATGAAGCTCTAAGATTAATTAGAGTATTCCACGATTTATCACAGAAGAAACTTGCAGAAAAATTAGGAATATCAAAGTCGTATCTTTCGGAAATTGAGTCGGGTAAAAAGACTCCTAGCATTGATTTACTAAATCGTTATGCAGATTTTTTTGATATTCCAGCATCCTCAATTATGTTCTTTTCAGAAAGCTTAGAAAAAGATGCAAGAGTAGAAAAGCTGAGGAGTTTTGTATCCTCTAAAATTATAGCTATTCTTAACTTTATTGCTGAAAGTTCTGGTGATTCTTATGCGGAATAACAACTATACCAAATATGAATTAAATCAATCACCTTTTTACTATTTGAAGTCTAAAGCGAAACTCGCAAAGCTTTTAGGAATAACTAAAAACAAACTCAAAATTATTACTAAATCAGACGATTTGTATACCGAGAGGAAGATTTATGGAAAAAATGGGAACCCTCGTATTGTAGAAAAAACAAGACTTGATTTAAAAAGAGTTCAAAAGCGACTTGAAGAGCAGAGGGGGTGACAAGCGCCATCAATCAGTGGCAGGGCAAGCCTTTCAGAGGACGAACGCGCTTATTGATAAAAGAGAAAAATTATTATTTTTTTATCAATAAACGTTTCAAATCCTTATTTTTCGTAGGAGTCGTTCTAAAA
>JBCBPQ010000107.1:0-21689 GCA_039820645.1 Cyanobacteria bacterium J06633_8
AATTACCCTCAAACCCTTATTCCTATTGCAAGACAGCAAGACAGCAAGACAGCCTTATCCCAATTACTATTTTCAATGCCAACCTACTTACTCATTACTCATTACTCATTACTCATTACTCATTACTCAGCCCCCACAGATATGATAACTGTTTAACCGGACATGATATAATTGGGATACTGAATACATTTCATGAGAAAAAGCCCCTGGTAATTGGTGAAAGAGTATATCTAACCCAGAGGCTGTAATAAAAATTGAAATATTTATAGATGCAAATATAGATTATCCCTCAATACCCAAACTATTACGAGCTTTAGTCAAAGCATTAACATAGTTATATGCAGCATCAACAATTGCATCCCGCTGTTTAGCATTAATAGAACTATAAGGTTTTGCAGCAACTTGTCCTTGAGTAAAAAATGGTTCTACACTCTTTAGACAAGCTTGATAAGCAGATTCAACTTCTTGCGCGATACTCGCGTCTTTCTCTTTTACAAGTGGTGCAAAAGGTGCGTATTGAGAATTAATGCCAATCCAATTGTTTTTAAAGATTAACAAAGATTGGTCAGACCAAGTTTCCTCTTCGCTAGAAATCTTTTTCGCCGGAACTTCGGTAGCTACAGCAATCATACCACCGAATTGGTCTTTGGCATTAAAATTACTTGGATCGTTCAACTTGCCAATCAAAGAATTAATACTTGTGATTAAACCTTCACCATAAGGAACGGCTGCTTTGAGATTACCCTCGCGATATATGAAAGCTTCAATTTTGTGGAAACCCTTAAATGCTTCATCTTGGGCACCGCCTTCAAAAGCATAGGGACGAGCATCAATATCGGTATCTTCTTGTTCAAAGTTTCCAGCTAAGACTTCAATTTGCTCGTAGGGAGGACGAGAATTTACATAAGCTGTTTTCGCTGCTTCAATATTGCCACTTTTTAAAGCCCCGAGTAGCTTTTCTGCTAAAGGTAATTGTTCTTGAGCTTGTTTTTGAAAATACTGAATACCAGCTAAAACCTGCTCGCTGTAGTCAGCACTATTCGCTGCAACTGTCTGTGCTTCAGGGATTGTTGCGTTATTGGCAACGTCTGATGATTGGGCGCAGTTAGTCAAGAAAACTAGGCTTAAGGCTGCTAACCCCAATCCTAACAAACGTAAGATAGTTTTCATTCCTGGTGATATTTACTCCTCACAATATTGTTGGTATAGTACACTTATTGAAAAAGTATATCAAGTATCTTGATAAAACTTTTCAATTATCTCCTGAAAGGCTACATATACCGTCTATATCTGCATTTATAATCTAATTTTTTTCAACGTTCAAAAGACAATCAAAAATCAAATTCTACGATGATGAATAATTTGGTTAATCATAAAGTATAAAATATAAAAGTATGAATATAAAATACGTTTTATCAATATAGTTAGCCTCAGAAAGCTTCATAATTAACTTGCGGAATCATCATTTACATTTTCAATATAAATGAGACGTTCTAAATCATCAGATTTAATCTTATAAGTAGAACCAAAATCCATCATGAAAAGACCTTCATAAGGAGTAAATTTCATAATATTAATATCTGGTAAGTTGCTGAACATATAAACAATATTTCCGAATCTTTTCTCAAATTTATTGGCTATAAAATCCCATTCTGTACCATTCTTGTCTACGGTAGTAGCTTTACAAGAATAGGTTATACGGCGACGAGCAAAAATCTGCTTACTTCTATTTTCATCTTCAATTAGCATTAAGCTGGCTCTAGAATTTGCTTGAAGATTATAAGTATGGATGGAAAATTTGCTTACAAAAACATAAATATTTTTGGCTTCATCTATAATAAACGGCGCGTAACTTACATTAGGCATATTATCTGCACTAACTGTTCCTAACACTACTGTTTTAACAGTATTAATTAATAAAGCATATGCTGCTTTCACTCTGGCTATATTCATTCCTAATATATATCTTCACCTATAAAAATAAGGATTTAGTTTACTCCCATCTATTTCTAAGACTCCGGCTATCCCCCAAAATTTACAATCTGCAAGTCGTTATAACTTTCCCTGAATCTTTATATACCAAGTTGTGAATTATTGCAAATAATTATAAATAATTTTATTTAGGTTAAATGTCTTCCAACAGGCAGAACATCAGAAATGAAGCAATTTACATAATTTATTGAAAATATTTATCAAATAACTCAATAGAGATTATAATTATAACTAATGATAGTTACAGGTTCTTCAAAACAATATTTATCTAACTGCGAAGACGAGCATCTATTTTAAAAGATTTTTTTGCTGGTAGAGTCATTAGGAGTAAAGCACGTGAATGAGTTAGCAACGGCATCCAATGGTTACGAACAAATAACTAAGATTGATTTTCGTAGTTGGATAAAGCCGACTTTCATCCCAGAGCATGGCGTATTAATTGTTTGGTTTGGTTCTTGTCTCACAGGAGCAGCTTTAGCTCAGGCTTGGAACTATTGCACAACTTTAGCATTACTGTGTGGTTTTTTTGCCCTGCAAGCAGAGCATCCTCTCGTAGTTCAAATAAAGCGACGGAGTACCCTAAAGCCTAGATTTGTAATCTGGGCTGGAATTTATGGAGCGATAACTTTATTTATAGCAGTTTGGCTGTGGATTGAGTCCCCAGTTTTAATATGGGTTTATGGAATAATAGCTTTCGTGTTGGCATTCGATGTAATGGCAGTAATTAAACGGAAGCATAAATCAATTCTGAATGAATTAGTAATTTTTGCTGCTATCTGTCTATCAACTCCTTTAGCTTATGGAGCAACAACAGGGAGTTTTTCTATAGAAGCAATATCAATATGGATATTAAATACTTTATTTTTCGGTAGCGCTATTTTTACTATCAAGCTACGTCGTAAGAAAACCAGTTCTCTGAAACCTGGTGTTATATATCATTTAATCGCGAGCGTAATTGTTGTTGGATTATTTTTTCTGGGCTGGTTAAAGTTAGTTACGGCTTTAGCCTTTACCCTTGTGCTAATTAAATTTGCTGTAGTTATTGCCTTCCACAACTGGTACATCAAAGCCAGGTTTCATTCCGTCGCTTTATTAGAAACTCGTTTCGCTATCTGTTATATTGCAATTGCTGCTGTTAGCGTACTTCCGGCTCATTTACCGAGGGCGTGACAAGCAGGGGGAGCAGGGGGAGCAGGGGGGGGATGAGTAATGAGTAATGAGTAATGAGTAATGAGTAATGAGTAATGAGTAATGAGTAATGAGTAATGAGTAATGAGTAACGAGTAACGAGTAACGAGTAATGAGTAATGAGTAGTAGGTAATAACCGCCATCTTTTGAATAGGGTTATATGGTAAATAATTAGCCGAACTTGATGTAATTTAGTTCTTGGATTTCCTTTAATAGATTTATCAGATAACTTGCTTGCAGCAGTCGCTCTATTCCTGGTTTCTTTGGGCTTCTTGATAATGCTGCAAGTTAGGAGTTTATAGGTATTTATTGACTTGTGATTTCCTAATGTAATACGATTGTTAGATTTCTTCTCCCCCTGCTCACCTGGAAGTCCTTAATGCGGGTTTACATTCAAATGTACTCGTTATACATTACATAATAGTTGATAAATGTTATCGTTAATTATAGTCATTAAATGAAGCTAGAGGGAAATTTTATTCAAGTTAATTCTGTTCCGATAGAAATAGCTACATGCTTTTTTCTAGCGAACAAACCGCAATGGTTATTATATTAACTTTCTTTGATGCTTCTATAGTACTAATAACGTTGTTTTTAGCGTTATGATGTACTGCTGGTACATAGATATTATTGATGATGTCTTTATGACTTAACCCGAAACAGGCAATTGTTTTACTGGAGAAAAAGAGAAAAAATGCGACAAAAATTTGTATTAGCGGGATTGATTGCTTCTCTAGTCATCAGCGCGGGGTGTGAAGCACTGAGCAATAATTCTAAAACTCTCGTTGTTTATTCCGGTAGAAACAAGAAGCTAGTTTCCCCATTAATTGAGCAAGCTGAAAAAGACTTAAACTTAGATATTGAAGTGCGTTACGGTAAAACCTCGGAACTAGCGATCGCGCTTTTAGAGGAAGGTGATAATAGTAAGGCTGACGTATTTTTAGGACAAGATGCGGGAGCTTTGGGGGCTTTGGAAGTAAAGCAACGTACTGAAGTGATTCCGCAAGAATTACTTGAAGAAGTAGATTCTCGTTTCCGCTCTCCTACAGGAAATTGGATCGGAGTTTCCGGGCGCGCTCGGGTAGTTGATTATAATACGCAATTAGTTAAGCAAGACGAATTGCCGAAAGATGTTTGGGAATTAACAAAACCAAAATGGCGCGGAAAAGTTGCTTGGGCACCTACAAACGGTTCGTTTCAGTCGTTTGTCACGGGAATGCGAATTATAGAAGGTGATGAAAAGACATTAGAATGGCTTAAAGCAATGAAAGCCAACGATGTCAAAAAATACGGCAACAATACGTCAATAGTTAAGGCTTTGGGAAGGGGTGAAGTTCATGTAGGATTGGTAAATCATTATTACCTACCTCGTTTTACTAAAAAAGATCCTAAGTTCCCCGTTGCTCATCACTTCACCAATGGGGATGCTGGTGCAATGATTAACGTTGCCGGATTGGCAATACTCAAAACAACAGATCAACCCGAAGATGCTCAAAAGTTTATCAAGTATATGGTAAGCCCAGCAGCCCAAAAATACTTTGCTACCAAAACCAATGAGTATCCCCTGGCAACAGGAGTAGAAGCGGATAAATCTTTAGTACCTCTAGCCAAACTCAATCCTCCCAATATCGACTTATCCAAACTTGATAGCTTGGAACAAACTCTCAAATTACTCGAAAAAGCAGGAGTGGTTTAACAGGTAAAAGGTAAAAGGTAAAAGGTAAAAGGTAAAAGGTGAGGAGTAGCAAGTTAGAAATCAATTTCTTCTTGTCTCCTCATTTCCCATGCCCAATTACCTATTACCTATTCCCAATTCAAAAAAATAGGAGTATAAAAAAGTGTCAAAGGCGGCTCGTCCCCCGTTATTTCTGACTGTCGCAGCGGTGGTGGTAGCAATCGCGATCGCTTTACCGTTGTTTTATCTGGTGATTCGTGCGACATATGCTGGTGGTGAGGAGTTGTTGCAATTATTTACCCGCCAACAAAATCTCATCATTTTATTCAATAGTATTGTATGTATGGCAGTTGTAGCATTGCTATCTGCTTTAATTTCTGTTCCTTTGGCATTTTTAACTGTGCGAACGGATTTACCAAAACGACGTTTTTGGTTGATAGCAACGACATTACCTTTAGCTGTTCCCAGTTATGTTGGCAGTTTTGCATTGATTGGAGCTTTTGCACCTCGCGGCAGTTTTGTGCAAATTCTACTCCAACCTTTGGGTGTGGAAGAATTACCTTCTATTTATGGTTGGTTTGGGGCAATTCTGGCATTAACTTTGTTTACTTATCCTTATATGCTATTAAGTCTGCGTTCGGCACTGCAAAGATTAGATCCTTCTTTGGAGGAAGCAGCTCGCAGTATGGGTTACAACAGTAAAGATACTTTTATGAAAGTGATTTTACCACAGCTTAACCCATCATTGATTGCCGGAGGATTATTAGTAGCTTTGTATGCTTTGCGAGATTTTGGCACTCCTTCCCTAATGCAGTTCGATGCTTTTACCCAAGCTATTTTTATTCAATATCAAGCTAGCTTTAACCGCGATGCAGCTGCGGCTTTATCTTTGGTGTTGGTAACAATAGTAATGTTTATGTTGTGGTTGGAATATAGAATGCGTTCCCGTGCAGCATACTATACTCGCGGTACGTCATCATTTCGTCCGGCAAAGCTGGTTAAATTAGGAAAATGGAAGTTACCGGCTTTACTTTTTTGCGGATTAATTACTTTTTTGGGTGTGGTGCTGCCAGTAATCACAATTGTATTTTGGTTAATTCAAGGATTTGTGACTGAATACGAATTTATTGATTTACTACAACCAACGATTAATTCAATTACCGCAGCAGGATTAGCAGCTATTGTTACGACTTTATTTGCTTTACCAATTGCCATACTATCAGTTAGATTCCCTTCTAAAATTATTGCTGTAATTGAACGTTCAACCTATATTTGTTTTGGCGTTCCAGGAATTGTTGTTGCCCTATCTTTGGTATTTTTTGGTGCTAATTATTTACCGATATTATACCAAACTTTACCCATGTTGATTTTTGCTTATTTGGTGTTATTTCTACAGCAATCCATTGGAACTGTGCGTACTTCTTTACTGCAAGTAAATCCTCAAATAGAAGAAGCATCCCGCAGTTTAGGTAAATCATCTTGGCAAACTTTAAGACTAGTTACTTTACCTTTAGTTAGTCCAGGTATTTTCAGTGGTACTGTATTGGTATTTCTCACAGCAATGAAAGAGTTACCAGCCACTATGCTACTTTCACCAACGGGCTTTGATACTCTGGCAGTAGAAATTTGGAAAGCTACAGAAAACGTTGATTTTGCTGATGCTGCTGCAGCTTCATTAATGATATTAATAGTATCTATGGCATCAACTTTTGTTGTTTTATCCCAAGATAAAAGTAATCAAAAAGCATGATAATCAATAATCATTTTATAACTAAAATTTAATTGTAATATTAGTATTTTTAATACAAAACAAGTCAAATTACCATTTACTGGTAGGACAATAACGATTGTAAGTAAATACAAACAATGAGATTTTGATTTAGTTTACATGATTTTTTGTTAAACTTGAATTGTATTAAAACATATTTATAATGATTCAAATTTTACTAGAAAAAATCAAATAAACCTGTATTAAAAATGTATTAAAAATGATTATTTTCTGTACTTAATTAGCAATTAGCAATTCAATACTGCTCCGTTAAGGTGAGATCCTCCCTAACCCTCCTTAGAAAGGAGGGAATTAAGCCCCCTTTATAAGGGGGTTTGGGGGATCTGAAAATAGGGTTTAATTCCTTAACTGAGTAGTATTTATTACCAATTACCAATTAACAATTAACAATTACCAATTACCAACTACCCAAAATGCAAAAACAAATTATTAGTTTAAAAAATATTACTAAATATTTCGCAGAAAGTGAGAATCCTGCGGTAAATAATGTCTCTTTCTCATTAAAGCAAGGGGATATATTAGCTTTAGTTGGTCCTTCGGGTTGCGGTAAGACAACTTTATTGAGAATAATTGGTGGTTTTGAATCTCCACAAAAGGGAGAAGTACTAATTGGAGAAGAAAAAGTTTGTTGCCCTATAACTTGGATGCCACCAGAAAAACGGGATATCGGAATTGTATTTCAAGATTACGCACTTTTTCCCCATTTAACAGTAAAGGAAAACGTAGCTTTTGGATTAAAAAATCTAGATAAAAATCAAGTTGAAAAACGGGTTTCGGAAGTATTAAGCTTAGTAGGACTTACAAATTATGTAACTCGTTATCCTTACGAACTTTCTGGGGGGCAACAACAACGAGTAGCTTTAGCGCGAGCTTTAGCACCAAAACCAAAATTAATGCTTTTAGACGAGCCATTGTCTAATCTTGATATTCAAGTTAGATTGCAGTTGCGAGAAGAAATTCGAGATATTCTCAAACTAGCTGGAACCTCGGCAATTTTTATTACCCACGACCAAGAAGAAGCTTTAGCAATTGCAGACGTAGTAGGAGTTATGCGTCAGGGACACTTAGAACAAATAGGCACACCAGAAGAAATTTACAGCCATCCAGAATCCCGATTTGTGGCAGAATTTGTTACTCAAGCTAATTTTTTACCAGCCCGTCGTCAAGGTAATGATTGGGAAACAGAAATAGGTTCTTTTGCAATCAAGGGGAATCATGACTGCGATAAGGGAGAAATAATGATTCGCCAAGAAGATTTTATTATAGAACCAGATAATGAAGCCGAAGTAAAGATTACCAAACGGCGATTTTTAGGAAGAGAATACCGTTATTGTTTAGAAACTCCTTCCGGTAGAGAAATTCATGCTAGGACGATGGTTGATACAATAATACCCGAAGGAACATTTGTGAAAATATCAATCGCAGATGATGCGGTGAAAGTGTTTTCGGAGGAAGGGTAATTGGTAATGGGTTCGTAGTTGCGCTTTAGCGCCAAGATTTTTGGCGCTAAAGCGCAACTACGAACCCGTCAGAATTAATGGGACAAACCAGTAGTCATCAATTCTTCAATAATAAGTAGTATAATTCACCTTGATTGACAATAGCACCAGCGCGATCGCCTGCTTGTTTACCAATACCGATATAGTAATCAACTCTACCAGGAGATTTGATTGCACCTCCGGTATCTTGATCGAGAACATACCGACTTACCAGACGCTGTTCAATTTTACCTTGGTTGATAAATGGGAATTGTGCGCGTATTATAGCTAAAGCTCCGGGAGGCATTAAGGATTTATCTGTAGCAATTGACCTTTCTGGAGTCACTGGAACATTGAGACTACCGATTGCAGCAGCATCTTTAGTATCTTTAAAAAAGATAAAACGAGGGTTTCTAGGTAAGTATTTATCTTGGCTTTCGGGATTTTCTTCCAGGTAATTAAGAACTTTTTCTAGAGTAATTCCTTCTTGTTCTAATTTTCCATCTTTAATTAATTCTTTCCCCAAACTTACATACTCATGGTCTGTATTTCCTGCATAATTAATTGAAGTAGTAGTACCATCAGAAAATTCCAAAACCGCAGAACCTTGAACTTGAGCAATAAAAGCATCAATGCGGGATTTTAACCAATATAATTTATAACCTTTAAGTTTACCTTTTTCTGCTTGTAAAGCATCTGCACCTTCCAATTCTAAACGAGTGGGATGGGGTTTACTCCAACTATTAAAATCATCCGGTAAACGATAAACTGGATAGCGGTATTCTGCTGTTGGTTTGCGACTAGCTTGATAAATTGGTTTGTAATAACCAGTAAATAAAATATTTCCTTGATTATCCGAACCGATAGATTTATAAAATACAAACTCTTTATTAACAGCAGTTTGTAATTCTTGGGAATTTTGAGAATTAACAACTAATTCACGAAATCTTTTCAAGCTTTTTTCAACTCTTTCCCGCGTAATTTCAGGAATAATATATTTTTGATAAGCTTCTTTTGCCTGTGGTGTTTGCAGATAACTTAAACTATAATCAATTGCCTTAAGTAAATTATCTTTATCTCCATTTTCACCCCAAATTTGATTGTCAAGAAAATATTTATCATCTTGTGGTGATGTTTCTAATGATAAAGGTACTGGAGTAGAAGAAATTTGAGCTTCTGCCGTTGGCGAACTTTGATTATCTTGACCTATTTGTTGTTGATTATTACAAGCTAGCAGCGGAAAACAACAAAGAAAAGTTGCAAAAATTAGCCTTGTTAATTTATGAGAATAATGTAGTTTAGATTGCATTATGTTTGATTTTAGGAATAAGAATTTGTTCGTAGTTGCGCGGTGACTCGCCAACAATAATAAGCGAAGACAGCGCAACTAAGAACAACTGGCGTTGCTGATTTGACGTATGAATTTGTTTTTTGTTCACCGAAATACTGGGAGCATCCCAAATATGTAAAAATATGATTTGTCATTGCGAGCGTAATGAAATGGAGCGAAGCAATCGCAATAGCTAGACTTTGTGATGAGCCGCAGCTTCGCTGAATGCTTCATTCCGCTTCGCTACATTCGCAATGACAAGCAATATTTTGGTCAATTTGCAAAATTGGGATGCTCCCGAAATACTTTTAGAGACGCGAAATCATTGCGTCTCTAAATCTAAAATGATACCCGGATTCAGCAACTACGAACAACTACATAATAATATTTTAATCAACCCCCAATTTGTGACATTGTTCTACCATAAGCACCAACTGTTCCCCTATCCCTTTCTTTAAAATTAATTTCTTCTTTGAGAAACAGTAAATCTCTAACTTGCTCTTGTAATTGATAAACATCAACTCCATTACGCAAACCATCTTTTAAATTAATTTGACCAGTTTCATTTAACAAACATGGACGCAACCAACCATCCGCAGATAAACGAATTCTATTACATTTGTCGCAAAAACATTCTGACATCTGAGAAATAAATCCTAAAGTACCTTTAGCACCAGGAATTTGAAAAACGTCTGCTGGACCATTTCCTTTTATATTAGATTCAATTAAGCCAAATTTTTGTGAAATACTTTGACGCAATTCTTCTGAAGGAATCCAAGTACGTTCGCCAAATAATGTATCATTACCAATTGGCATAAATTCAATAAAACGAACGTGCCAATTACGCTCTATTGTTAAAGCAGCTAAATCGAGAATTTCGGAATCATTGATACCTCGAATCACTACTACATTTAACTTTAAAGGATTAAAACCCACTTCATAAGCTGTTTGAATCCCTTGCCAAGTTTGTTGCCAGCGCGACTTTCCCCTATTACCAATCATTTTGTCAAAAATTTCTGGATTCAGCGAATCAAGACTAATATTTATCCGTCGCAAGCCAGCATCATAAAGAGGTTTTGCTAACTTGTCTAACAAAAAACCATTAGTCGTCATTGCTAAATCATCGCATCCAGCCAAAGAAGCAACATTGCCAACAAAATCAACTATCCCCGGACGTATTAATGGCTCCCCTCCCGTAAGACGAAATTTAGTAAACCCTATGGGAATAAATACTTCTTTTAGTAGAATTAATAATTCCTGATAACTTAATAATTCCTGTTGCAAAAGATAATCGAGTTTTTCACCTTCCGGAACGCAATAATTGCAGCGAAAGTTACAGCGGTCTATTAAACTTATACGTAGATAATCTACTTGATTCATATACTTGTTTTCATTATTGATTCCTAAATTGCTTAAAGGGTATAGGTAAAAGCTTTTGGTGTCAATTGCAAGTCGATAACCGTTGTTAAGATAAAAACACCCCTGACAATCAACGACTTGTTTGTAAATATTTAAGTATTTACAAGAGCCGTAGGTACCAATACAACGGCATTATATAAAAAAATATAAACTAATCAAGAACTTGAAGTAATATTTGATTTAATCTTCAATATAAACTATGGAAATTATATTGTCAGATCCTCGTACCTTAATCGTTGTATTTCCCATTTTCCTAGGATGGGTATTAGTTTATTTATTACTCAAAGAAATGGATGAAAATATATAGAATGACAAAACCTGCTAATCTTCAATAAGAATAGCAGGCTTTAATTTTTATAGTTTTAGTTGAAACAGATGTAGGAAAATTCCTTTAAATCCTCCCTTTCTCAGATTTTTAACTCAACACTCTCGGAGGATTAACCATATCGTCGTTGTTAAAATCAAATCCTGCTTCAGTTAAACGGGCACGGCTAGCGTGCCATATATGTCCGCAAAGAAATAGGGTTGCTAAAACAAGATGAAAACTTACCAACCATCCGCGAGAAGATACTAAACCCGCAGAAGTTTCTATCATCTTTGCACTACCATAAAACACTTCCGGATAAACTGTATTGTTGAAATAAGCAAAAGTTGCAGCCAGAAATCCCATATAGGCGATCGCACCCAAACTATAGGACAAATAAGCCTCTCCAGACCACACTAAAACTTTCTCTGTCCAAGCAAATGGTTTACTTTTGATATGCCAAATGCCACCGCCAATACACATTAATCCAACCCAGATATGACCGCCAATTACGTCTTCTAAATTATCTACAGCAGCCATGCCCGTAGCACCATGAGCGGGAAACAAATAGCTAAAAATCTTCAAGGGGTTGAGTGTTGGATTACTAATTACTCGCACATCTCCACCCGTTCCGATATTAGGATCGAATATTCCTCCCCACAACATCGCTTTTGCAACTAACAACCAAGCACCAACACCCAAAAGAACAAGGTGAATGCCTAAAATGGTAGTCATCTTATCCTTATCTTGAAAGGAGTAACCGAAAAAACCAGCAAAACTAGAGTCTTCTGGCAATACACTAGGTCCCCGCAACGAGTGAAATATACCACCCGCACCCAAAACCGCTGAGGAAATTAAGTGGATTACACCAATAATGTAAAAAGGCTCAATGTCAGTGATAGCTCCCCCAGCACCTACACCTAAACCTAAACTTGCTAAATGTGGAAGTAAAATTAACCCTTGTTCGTACATTGGTAAAGCCGGGTTGAAGTGCGATAGTTCAAATAATGTCATTGCACCAGCCCAAAACACTATCAAACCTGCATGGGCAACATGAGCGCCTAATAGTTTTCCGGATAAATTTAACAAACGAGCATTACCGCGATACCAGTCAACCTCACTAAAGCTATATCTTTGATTGGATAATGTTGTTGAAGTCATTAGATTTTAGGTCTTCAATTCTCTTATTCCTAGTAGTTGATTGCATTTAATTTGACTGGTTTTCTTACACACCCGCTCGGGGTTTGGAACCCCGAGCTAACAGCGAAAGTCCTATGAATATGACTCAAATAAAACTCGTCAAAATTAATGGGAGTTAAAAAAAGAGATTAAATCTACAGCCCGAAAGCTGGCTTAAGTTGAGCAACCCAAGCATTAATCCTTTCATCACTTAATTCTGATTGATTGTCTTCGTCTAGAGCAAGTCCGCAAAACTTCCCGTCTCTCATAGCTTTAGATTCGCTAAAATCATATCCATCCGTTGAGGTATAACCAACGGTTTTCCCACCTAAAGAGGAAATCTTTTCTTCTAATATCCCCATCGCATCTTGAAAATTGTCGCCATATCCAACTTGATCGCCAGTACCAAAGTAAGCAACTGTTTTACCACTAAAATCAACGTCATCAAGTTCGTCAAACCAGCCTTCCCAATCACTTTGAAGTTCGCCGATATTCCAAGTCGGGCAGCCAATAATCAGACATTCATAGTCAGCTAAATCACTAGGCTCTCCCTCTGCTATATCATGCTTTGCTACACTATCACCGAAAGCTTTCTCAATGATTTCCGCAGCAGATTCGGTTTTACCAGTTGTTGTACCGAAAAAAAGACCAATTTTTTTTGACATCTTAAAACTACTTGCTCCACAAAAATTAACTAGCCAAAAATCAACTCTTGCAATTTATTTCTATTAAAGCTATCCATCTTCTAGGCAATAAAACATTAACAAGAAAGCGAAGCCCCCATAATTCGCCATGATTAATTATGCAACGCCCACTTTTTATGCCCTAGATGCAAAGACAACTCTTTAATGTTTCTCCTTAATGCACATTACTCTTAATAATTTCTTTATAGCATACCAGTTATTTTGAGAATATTTTGCGATTGAAGTATGAAATTTTGTAAATATATTGATTGTTTTACTAGTACGGCGTTTGCGTTGGTCAAAAGTTTTATAGAGTAAGGCTTTTAACTGACTAAAACGGTTACTTGATTTACGCCGTTTTGTACTAGTAGTCCGCCAAGTCAACGAAGGCGGGGTTTGTTGTGAAAATAAAAAGTTTCTTCTCCCCCTGCTTCCTCCGCTCCCCTACCTGCCCTTACCCGGCAATTTTGGCTTGTACGAGAGGCTGACGGTATTACGCTGAAAAATACTGAACAACAGTATCAAACGCGATAGCAATTTCCATACTCTCAAGTTTCAGGAAAAAGGAGCGATCGCTAATTTTAGAAATGTGCATACAACTTGCGCTTACCTTTTTGACAAGCATTACAATTAGCAGTCTTTGGTTCAAAATCAATACAGTCAATAGCTTCTTCCGAACAAGCTAATGAAGGATGAATCGTACATTTGAGACGGTAGTCATTAGTAAAAAAATCACAGCCAGCACAAGGAATATCATGGAGTTTCTTTAAGTGGTTCGTTCCCTTCTTGAACATCAAGCAAAAACTGATAATAGATAAGATAACTATTGACCAGGCACAGAAAGCACAAAGAAATGTAGGTAGCATAATTAATCCTCAAAATAATTTTCCAAAAAAATGTCCGTAGATTAATATCAGCTACGGACATTAAATTGAGTCGGCTCTCAGAATCAGAACAATTAAAAACTATAGAAAATTAAGGTTTGATAGCGGTTTTCGGTTGAGTGCCATACATGTAATAACCCCTCTCCAAACCTCTCCCCTGCAAGGAGAGAGGCTTTGAAATCAAAGTATCGTTTTTTGTATTCGACCCAAGTGAAAAGCGCTATATTTGACGGGAACGCCAAGAATGCCAGACATAACCGCAGAAAGCTATAATTCCTAGAAAAAGCTGCACATTAGCCATTCCCAAACGGTCATAGCCATAAAACTCGCTGGGATAGACTATCTGGTTATAGGCCACAAATGGAATAGAAATAAAAGCCATTAAAGCTAAACCGAGCAAGCTGTATGAAAGAATTTCTTCACCATTTTGAATCGGGAATATTCGCCTTAACCAGGAAAATGGTGGTATTAAAATATGCCAAATACCACCTAAGATTAACATCAATCCTACCCATATATGACCGCCGAT
Source organism: Cyanobacteria bacterium J06633_8 (assembly GCA_039820645.1). Taxonomy (GTDB): domain Bacteria; phylum Cyanobacteriota; class Cyanobacteriia; order Cyanobacteriales; family Nostocaceae; genus Rivularia. The sequence continues at coordinate 14,452 of JBCBPQ010000107.1, forward strand.
AACATCTTCGAGATTGTCAACCCTTGCCATTCCCAAAAGATTCCAACTACCATCTTTTAAACCCACCAAGTAACCAAATATAATGCTTGGTTCGAGAGTTGGATTGCTTATTAATCGCACGTTACCAAGATTAGCATCATAAATTCCGCCAAAGAACATCGCTTTCAACACCAAAAGAAATGCTCCTAAACCTAGAACAATCAAATGATTGCCTAAAATAAAACCTAACTTTTTGGGATCGTTCCATTCATAGTGAAATTTCGCTACTATTCCGCCACCGCTATATAACACCTTGGGGCCACGAAATACGTGAAACAATCCACCCGCACCTAAAACCGCTGAAGCGATTAAATGCACAATACCAATGACAAAATATGGATAAGTATCTACCACTTGACCATTAGCACCGATACCCCAACCTAAAGTTGCGAGATGAGGTAACAGAGTCATCACCTGCTCGTACATCGGCACATCAGGAGTAAAACGCAATACCTCGATAATAGTAATGCTCCCAGCCCAAAACATAATCAAACCTGCATGAGCGATATGGGCACCTAGCAATTGTCCCGACAAATCTGTCAAACGAGCATTACCAACTAACCAAGGTGAGTCTGTACCTGATGCAAAAGTTTTATCGGTTGAAACAGCCACAATCTTTATCCTTCTCAGAAATTTTTGATGACGGAAGTTCTATTTAGAGACGCTGCATAAAACAACGTCTCGATAAAAATTACGATTCGCTAGCAACAGTACCTACATTATCCAATGCTTTACTGAGGTCTTTGAAGTCAACACCAATAGCTCGTAGCGCGTGCCATAAATGTCCTTGTAAGAAGAAGAAAGCGAGGAAGAAATGAGCGTTTGCTAACCATGCTCTAGCTGTATGAGCACCGTTAGGCAAATCGATAGTGTCTGCAAAATAAGGGCAAATACCAAACTTAACTTCCAAAATAGGACCGTAAAATTCAACTGGATAAGCTAAAGTATTAACCGCACAGAAGTAGGATGCAACAAATCCAGCTAAAGCAATTCCTCCTAAAGAGTAGGAAAGGATAGCTTCACCAGAGAAGATTAACAACTTCTTAGCCCAAGGTAAGGGTTCTGTAATAATGTGCCACACTCCGCCTCCTACTAACAAAAAGCCGACGTAAATATGTCCACCGACTAAATCTTCAAGATTATTAACGCTTGCAAAATGAGTCTGATATCCGTATATGACCAGAGGGTTGAGAGTCGGATTAGTCACTGTACGGACAGTTTGGGATGCTGCATCATAAAGTCCGCCCAAATACATCGCCTTGGCTGCTAACAACAAGGCTCCAACTCCTAGAAATAACAAGTGATGTCCCAAAATAAAACCCAATTTTTTGGGATCATTCCATTCAAAGTGAAACTTATTCGCTCGTCCGGTGGCATCTTTCAAGCTCTTCGGACCTTTAAAGGTATGGAATAGCCCACCCGCACCTAAGACAGCTGAGGAAATTAGGTGTATCATTCCAATCGCAAAATAGGGATATGTATCTACTACAACTCCACCATCCCCTACACCAATACCTAAAGTCGCTAAATGGGGTAATAAAATCAACCCTTGCTCGCCCATTGCGACATCAGGGTTATATCGAGATAGTTCAAATAGAGTAAACGAACCAGCCCATAGAGTAATTAAAGCTGCTTGCGCTACATGAGCGCCGATAAATAAACCGGATAAATTGGCGAAGCGTGCATTACCAGCCCACCAATCATATTTAACTTTAGGATTATCGTAAGTTTGCATTATTTAACGTCATCTCCTTGTTGCTATACTTCTTCAAGAATTTGGCTTTAATTACTGCTTGACTTCTTTTGCTCAAGGCAGATAAATTAATTGCCACAATCTCTGATTTGGATTGAAGTCTGTTTTGGTTGGAATAACTAGACACCAAAAGCTTTTAGACCATTAAAATTGTCCAAACGCAACTGATTCGCGAACTTTCCGCAAAATATGCCACGTTTTTTTGTTTTGACTTAATGCTCAGTTTATTGATAAATATTTTTATTAACAAGAGTATTTACAAAAATTAATAGTTGCAATTCAGTATGGACTTGGGGGAATCATATCAAGGCGTTGCATAAATGCGAGATGAATTAGCGTTTGAAACTATTAATATTCCGTTCAAAATATAACTAAATCATCCCATGATTCAGCAACGCCCATATCAAATCCGTTTGTATCGGAATTGTTATTTTTCAACGCAAAGTAAGGCACTTACAAGTAATAAATTATCCCACCGTCGGTGCTGACCGTGAGCAACACCATTATACGTCTGGGTTTTGTCCGGAATATTTGTTAAACGGTGGGATAATTTATTTTTTGGTTCTCCCTAACGCGGAGTTAAGCGCGGAGGAGCGCAGAGTAAGGAGAGAAAGGAAGTGAGGGCTTTTGGGGGAGAAGTAATTCATGTCCGGTTAAACAGTTATGATATCTGTGGGGGTTGAGTTATGAGTTATGAGTTATGAGTTATGAGTAAAAGCTGTAACAAGTAATAACCACCATCTTTTCAATTGGGTTATATCGTAATAATTTGCCGGACATCATATAAAAAGTTAAAAGTGAAAATCAAAAGTATTTCAAATATTGCAGCAATGTAAGAAACCGGGTTTCTGTGTGATGGGAGCAAGGAGAAAGTAATGCTCTCTCAAGAAGAAACCAGGTTTGTTTGGGCTTGGCATCCGTACAAATAAGGATTACCCATATTTTTATAAATTTGGAGTAGCGACATGGTAGTAAATTAAAACGGTATAATTTCACCGATTTCAACTTCTTCCCGATATTTTTTGAATTTGTTGGGTAAATTCATTCGTTTCAGAACCCAACTGCTGCGCTAATTCTAAACCTTTTTGAAAAGCTGCAAGCGCCGATTGATTTTCTTGACGCTGTAAATAAATTTTACCTATTTGCTCGTAGGCATTCATCATACCGTAAAAATTAGAGGCTCGTTCTTCTGCTTGTAATAAAATCTGACTGGTTTGCAAAGCATCTTCTGTCTGACCTTCTGCAATATATAATGACACTAACTTCTGTAAAGCTTCAGCAGCACGGACATATTGTTGAAAATCCCAAGCCATAGTGTAAGCTTCTTGATAATTTTTAAAAGCTTCATCGACTAAATTAGAATTTTCTTTTGCCAAAACTTCGTAATCCGCACCTATGGCTAACTTTAATGCCGATAGCTTTGCAAAATCATTCCTTTGACGGTAAATTAACGATAGCTTTTTGCGTGTATCTATTGCTTTTCTAGGCTGTTTTGTACGGTCATAAATGTAAGCTAAATCTTGTAATGATTTCTCAACATCGCTATTATCAGAAACCAAAACCAATAATCGCTCGTAGGTAGTTGCTGCTGCTGGATAATCAAACCAATCAAGGTGAATTTTGGCAATAGTTTTTAGTGTTTCTACTTCCGCAGCAACATCCGAATTACCCCGCACAATTATCAGAATTTGATTGTAAGCTTCCACCGCTAATTCCGGCGATCGCACTTGAAGATAAGCCTCACCCAAAGCCTGTAATACCTGTAAACTGGGTGTTTGCTGTTGCTCAATCTGTTTTTGAATGACTTGCAATCGTTGAGTAATATATCCTATTTGTTGGCGATTGTTGCGAGTATAGGCAATGCTACCAACTCTTTTTAATGCTTCAATTTCTGAAGCGGTTCCCAAATAACGACGCAAACGCAATTCCCGATTCCAAGTCGCAAATGCTCCTTCGGTATCCCCCGCTTGCAGTTTTGCAATTGCTTCTCGATCAAGTTTATCCAAAGCAGCCTCAAGAGAACGCTTTTCTTCTAAACTTAACGATTCTTGATTGGCGGTTTGTGGAAGCAATGGATCGGGTACAGTAATCTCTAATGGAGAAGGTGGAAACTTTTTCGGTGGCAATGGCTTTTTTTCTTTTGCCAACGTCAACGGAGTCGAAATCAAACAAATTGCAATAGTCGTAGTAATCGTAAAACTTAAACGTTGTATATTTAGCATTTTGCTAGAGTAGGGAACGGGAAATAAACCATAAGCCATAACAATTATAAAAACTATTCCATATCAACCGATCCCATGACGAATATTCCAATTTATTTTCTCCAGCACATTTTTACATCTACTGCAATGTAATGTTGAGCAAACAAAATTTGTTTAAATTCTTTGCGCGCATCCCAAGGTGCAAGTACTTCAGTTTAATATACCTTTATCTAAAAAATTTTCATCCAAAATCCTTATTCTATATAATGTCGCACTCTACTGATATAGCAACCTTAGCTCGCTGGATGGCTTCTGATTTTAGTAATCAAGAACAAGCCTTTGAAAACCCACCTTTTTTTGCCCATATTCGGGTATGTATGCGTCCTTTACCCATAGATTTGCTATCGGGAGTAAGCTTTTATGTAGAGCAAGCTTACGATTATATGCTTAACGATCCCTATCGGGTTGCAGTTAATAAATTAGTTGATGGTGGGAACCATATAATAATTGAAAATTACAGAGTTAAAGATGCAGAAAAATTTTATGGCGCATCTCGCGACTTGGAGCGTCTCAAAGCATTAGAGCCAAACCACTTAGAAAAGTTATCTGGCTGTAACATGATTGTAGAATGGACTGGGCACAGCTTCAAAGGGATGGTACAACCAGGTAAAAGCTGCATCGTATTCCGCAAAGGGCAAAATACTTATCTTGACAGCGAATTTGAAATCGACGCAGAAAAATTTATCAGTAGAGACAAAGGCAGAGACTTAAAAACTGACGAACATATTTGGGGCTCAGTCGCAGGAGCATTTCATTTTGTCCGCTGGCACAGCTTTGCAGAAGAAGTAAAAGTTTAGTTTAAGAATTTTCAACCATAACTAGCCAAATCGATGAGCTGCTAATTCCACCTGATGAAAATAAGGAACTCTTTCAACCCAACTTTCCCAAGTACCATTAGGATAAAGTTTTATTAAGCGAAATCCTGGCGGCTTGCCATCGAGAGCAAATTTGTTGCTTTTTGGCTGAAACTGGACGCAAGTTGAAGGAGTTCCGAAATAATCTACACCTTGCCGTTGAGCATAGAATTCTTGGTGTATATGTCCAAAAAACACCAATCTAACTTGCGGATATTTATCCAAAACCGTAAATAATTCTTGCGAGTTTTGTAACCTACTATTGTCCAACCAAGGAGAATTTATCTTAAAAGGAGGATGATGAAGCGCTATTGCTGTTGGCTTGTCTGCTGTCATGCTTAGCTGTAAATCTAGCCATTCTAAAGTTTCGCCACGTAAATAACCCTGTACTTCATTTTTCACTGAAGAGTCTAATAATACAAAATTCCATCCACCGCGCTCAAAACATTTACGACGAGAAACCAATCCCAAATTTAATACTTCATTCATGATTGCGAAATCATCATGATTTCCTGGGAGCCAATAACTAGGAAGAAATAACGGACTCAGCAGATTTTGCAAATTACTATAAGATTGTGGCGTACCATCACCCGACAAATCTCCCGTCAGCAACAATAAATCAAGTTCCTCTCGTAGCTTTTTCAAACCCTCAATAACAGCATGGAAAGACTCTGTAGTAGGCATTCCCAGGAATTGTTTCTGCTCCGAAGCAAATAGATGCGTATCTGTTATCTGAGCAATAGTTATGGTCGAAACTTCTTTCATATGATGGTGATGCGAGTCTTAATATCCAATCCTCTCTTGTAGTTATAGCTCACTCATGTGATTGTAAATAATACTTCCTCTACAAAATATTCATACTGTAAATTATTTAATCTCCTGCTTGGTTACATATACTTGGTCATTACTTAAAAATTAAGTAAAAACCGAAACTTATTTCTAATATATTATACTATTTTTTAAATTAAATATGTTTTTCATCTGTCTTAAGGTATAAATAAATCTATGTTACAGAATTTTTACAAATATATTTTAAAAAGTATAAATACTGTTTTTTGTTTTTTAAAAGTATTATATATGACATAAAATTCTAGCACAGATAAAGGAGAATGCAAATCTGAGCGGACAGCAAAAAATATACTTGAAGTTTTAGGCATATAAAACAAGACTTTACGGACTTATTGCAGGTAGGAAGGACAATTCTAGACTTGTGTATCTTCCCAGACTGTTATCAGAAAACATAGTTTTATAAGGAAGGAATATAATTGCCTACAATGAATGTTTTTCTTCTTTCAATGCGATTGAAAAAAAATAATGTAACGGGGGTAGATTTAGATCAAAATTTTTGATAATATAAAAAATGCAAATGCGGCGACATAGCCAAGTGGTAAGGCAGAGGTCTGCAAAACCTCCATTCGCCGGTTCAAATCCGGCTGTCGCCTTTTAAGAAATATGTACATTCACAAATTATTTGTCACTGTTAACAGATTAGTGTCACTTTTAACGAATTGATGTCACTGTTAACAAATTGTGTGTCACGTTCAATTATGGACACATCTTTAATAATAATGGCAGACCTCTGCCTTACCTTTCAACCCACCTTAAATTCAGTAAAGCTTGAGTATTTATTTCAAGCTAAATTTTTAATAATTTATTAAGACTCTTATCTCAAGCTAACTTAGAGCCTTAGCGTTTTTAGATTTTTCACACGTCCTGCAACCAGAAGGGATATTGAAGTAGTGTTGTTTGTCCGCCGGTGAGAGGTTCTACACATTGGCTTTCAACCCACCTAAAACTTGAAGAGGTGTTGAAACACCGAGCCACAGTTATTAAATGGGGAAGCGACCTCTTTTCAACCCACCCAAAGCTTGAAGAGGCTTTGAAACTTGGCACGAAAGTGACCCTTCTTGTTACTTTTCAACCCGCCCAAAGCTTGAAGGGGTGTTAAAACTCCGTGCCTCCAATCCCTTATTTATCAATGCTTCTATAATCGGTTTTGGTCGGTATACCAAAAACACCTGTCAGCAAACATTTACAAGAAGTAAATCTATTAACACAATAAAAGTCAAAAACATTTATAGACAAGGGCTTAAATGTTTTGGCAGAACCCCAGGAAAATAACTCCCGCTTCGATTTGCCAAAAATAAAATTAAGGTGGGTTCCTCCTTGCTCGGAGGTGATTCGGTAGCAACCACTGCGGTAAACCCGCACCTCTATTACTGGGGGCGCACCTTATGTCCTATCTACAAGAGATAGCAGCTTCAAGGTGGGCAGCTACCAGGGTCAGAAAGCAAGACTGTGTGACCACAGTCAAACTAACCCATATTTATC
>JBCBPQ010000108.1:0-21447 GCA_039820645.1 Cyanobacteria bacterium J06633_8
CAATCAGTGGCAGGGCAAGCCTTTCAGAGGACGAACGCGCTTATTGATAAAAGAGAAAAATTATTATTTTTTTATCAATAAACGTTTCAAATCCTTATTTTTCGTAGGAGTCGTTCTAAAAACTGTTCCTATCTTTTTAGAAGTAATTAAAGTGAATGGCTTGCCCTGCCTACGTTACACTCACCTTGTCACCCCCTCAGGCGAAAAATCTGCTTGACTAAATGTACAGCCGAACAAGAAAAGCGTATTTTAAAACTTGTTAATCTTCAAAAACTTCAACATGATAAATTTAACAAATTTATCGCAAGCGATAAAGTCAAAGCGCGGATAACTCAATTAAGTCAAACTGCACAAGAACAAAATTTACCTCTTTCTAATATCAAAACCTTACGTGATAACTTACAAAAAGATTCAGTTTTACTATATCCTTTAATATTAGAAGATAGACTTGAACTTGTTTTAGTCACCCCCTATTCATCTCCAATAAGTTACACCACAACAGTTAAACGAGAAGATTTAGAGCGTACTATTATCCAGTTTCGTAGTGATTTAAAACATCCTAGTAGTGATGCAAAGGTTAGAGCTAATCAGCTTTATAAATGGCTGATTAAACCAATAGAAAATGATTTAAAGAAAGCACAAGTTAAAACTATTCTCTACGCACCTGATGGGATTTTACGTTACGTTCCCCTTGCAGCTTTGCATGATGGTCAAAAATGGCTGGTAGAACGCTTCAATACTCACAATATCACGGCAGCTAGTATTGATGACCTCGATACTCCTCGTCAAAAAAATCTACGTGTTTTAGCTGGTGCATTCTCCCAGGGTTCTTATAGTTTTCAAGTGGGTTCGCAACAATTTGATTTTGCCGGTTTACCCTTCGCTGGTAAAGAAGTTGAAAACCTCTCAAAGACTATTGAAAATACTACTAAATTATTAAATAAATCCTTCAGTAAGAAAACCACTGTTCCGAAAATGGGAGGATATAGCGTAGTGCATCTTGCAACCCATGCAGCTTTTGTGGATGGTAAACCAGAAGACTCGTTTATTTTATTTGGAAATGGCGATCGCGTTTCCTTGCGTGATGTGGAAAACTGGGATCTGATAAATGTTGACTTAATTGTATTGAGTGCTTGTGAAACAGGTTTTGGTGGTAATTTCGGCAACGGTGAGGAAATTCTCGGTTTTGGCTATTTAATGCAGCAAGCGGGTGCAAAAACTGCTATTGCTTCTTTGTGGAAAGTTGATGATGGTGGAACCCAAGCATTGATGAATGGCTTTTATAGTGCTTTAAAGCAAGGGAAAATGACTAAAGCTGAAGCTTTACGACAAGCACAAATAGCCTTGATTACTAATGATTACACTGCTGTTGGTGGTGAACGAGGCATTATCAAAAGGGTATCTGTATCTAATAACACTTCTAATTCAAAGCCAGTTACCAATAAGCTTGAACATCCTTATTACTGGGCACCTTTTATTTTAATTGGCAATGGTTTGTAGTCCTGTTTAATGTAAGTTTTGTTATGAGAAAGAGTTTAAAGCTAAAGTTTTTGCATAAATTCCTTTTAGATACAAGCATAAGTAATAGTTTGTTGTAATGCACTGGAAAATTGGGTTATGAGCTACTTTCTGGGATTATTCACTTTTATAAGCGTGTTTTTAGCTGCTTTCCCCGTGGAGGCTGTAGTCAAGGATGGGTTTTCTGTTGCTGGTGAAGGAGTAAAGGTAGCGCAGAAACAAGATATAGAAAAGCGCAAGCAGGAAGCCGAAGGACTTTATAAATTAGGAAAAGAGCAATATGAGAAATATAAATTCCAAGAAGCTTTAAAGACTTTTGATAAAGCTTTGGCTATTTATAGAGAAATTGGTGATACAAAGGGTGAAAATCAAACTCTTAAATATAAAGGTCAAACTCTTAAATATTTGGTTGGTTGGTATGTGGTATTTGAAGAAGAAAATAAAGCATTAGATTATTTCCGACAACTTTCAGTCGTTTATAAACAGATGGGTAAAAAAGAAGCACCTATTTTTTATCTTCCCCACAATTTTGGTTTTCGCGGTATGCTCTGGAGAGAAAATTATAAGGCTTTGGATTACTACCAAAAAGATTTAGCAATTCGCCGTTCAATTGGTGATAAAAGTGGTGAAGCTTCTTCTCTGGAAAATATTGCTTTTTTCTACCAAAGTTATTTGAGAGAATACGCCAAGTCTTTGGAATATTACGGTAGAGCTTTAGCAATTCGTCGCTCAATCGATGATAAGACAGGTGAAACTGAAACTCTTAGAAAAATGGGGCATGTTTATCGGCGTTTGGGAGCATATCGACAAGCTTTGGATAACTTTCAACAAGCTATAGAAATTCACCGTTCAATTGGTGATAAACAAGGTGAAGCTTTCTCCCTCGATGATGTTGCAATGATATACAAGAGTTTAGGAGAAAGTAACAAAGCTTCGGATTACTCCCAACAAGCTTCGGCTATTAGACGTTCAATCAATAAAAAAAGCTTAGAATACTACCGCAAAGCTTTAGCAATTCACCGTTCAGTTGGTAATAAAAAAGGTGAAGCGATTTCTCTCAGAAAAATTGGGTTTACTTACAAGCTTTTGAGAGAATACCGACAAGCTTTGAATTACTATCAACAAGTTGCCGCAATTCACCGTTTAGCTGGTAATAAAAAAATTGAATCTTATTTTCTCCATGAAATTGGGGATATTTATCAGATTTTTAAAGAATATCGACAAGCTTTGAATTACTATCAACAAGCTGTAGAAATTCGCCGTTCAATTGGCGATAAACAAGGTGAAGCTCTTTCTCTTGATGATATTGCAATGATGTACAATAATTTAGGAGAAAAGACCAAAGCTTCAAATTACTCCCAACAAGCTTCAGCTATTAGAAGTTCAATTAATAAAAAAATAACTGATACTTATCATACCGGAGAAGGTACTATGAGCGTTATGGTAGGTGTGGAATTAATTTACTCCGGTAAGAAAATCCAATATTTGCACAAAGCTTTAGAAGGTTTACAACGAAAGTTAAGAGAAGCCCGACAAATTGGTAGTAAGGAAATTGAAGCATTTACTCTTGCTAATATTGGTTTACTGTTCGAGCAAAAACAACCTTCTCTAGCGATTGTATTTTATAAACAATCAGTCAGCACCTACGAACAAATTCGCCAAGGATTGCGCGTATTACCAAAAGAATCACAGGAATCTTACACTAAAACTGTTGCCCATACCTACCGTTCCCTTGCCGATTTACTTATCCAACAAGACAGAATATTAGAAGCACAACAGGTATTAGATTTATTAAAAGTTCAAGAATTAAAAGATTATTTAGGTAAAGTGCGCGGAAGCGGAGAAAAACTAGTAATTCTCCGTCCAGAAGAAGAAATTCTCCAAAAATATAACCTGCTTGAAACAAAGGCGATTGAATACGGACAAAAGCTCTACAAATTACGCAAAATACCAGAATACAGACGTACAAAAGAACAAAAAAACGATATTAAAAAATTCGTCGAACTGCAAGTAGAACTAAACAATGATTTTAATAAATTTAGCGACAGCCAAGAGGTTGCTGCACTTTTAAGAAAACTTAGTCCTAAAATACTAAGACAGACAGTTGATTTAGCAGGCTTGGATAAATTACGTGATGACTTAAAACGTTTAGATGCAGTAATGCTCTATCCTTTAATTTTAGAAGACCGTTTAGAATTAATTATCACTACACCAGATTCCCCACCACTCCGTCGTACTGTCCCAGTCAAACGCACAGAACTCAACAAGGTAATTGCAGAATTTCGTCAAGCACTAGAAGATAGAAATTCCAATGCAGAAGCTCCCGCTCAAAAACTTTATAACTGGTTAATTAAACCATTAGAAGAAGATTTAAAACAAACCCAACCCAAAACCATCATCTATGCTCCTGACGGACAACTCCGTTACATACCTTTAGCAGCACTCCACGATGGAAAACAATGGTTAATAGAAAAATACCGCATTAATAACATCACTGCCGAATCACTCACCGATTTTACTGCTAAACCTCAACCCCAACCAAAGGTTTTAGCAGGAGCCTTTGTCAAGGGTAGCTATAATATTCAAGTCAGCAAGCGTAATTATCCCTTCCAAGGATTACCTTATGCTGGTAAAGAAGTAGAAAAACTCACCGAAATACTTCCCAAAACTACCAAATTAATTGATAAAGCATTTAATAAAGACGACACTACCGTAAAAATTAACGAATACAATATCGTTCACCTTGCGACTCATGCTGCTTTTGTAACGGGAGAACCTTCCTTATCATTTATTCTTTTCGGTGATGGTAAAATTGCCAACCTCGAAGAAATCGGAAACTGGACACTCAACAACGTGGATTTAGTTGTATTGAGTGCTTGTGAAACCGGAATCGGTGGTTTTGGTAATGGTGAAGAAATACTAGGTTTGGGTTATCAATTCCAAAGCCGTGGTGCAACAGCCACCATCGCTTCTTTGTGGCAAGTATCCGATGGTGGAACCCAAGTATTAATGAATGCCTTTTATAATGCTTTGCAAGGGAAAATGACTAAAGCCGAAGCCTTGCGACAAGCACAAATAGCTTTGATTACTGATGATTATACTGCTGTTGGTGGTGAACGAGGAATTATCAAAGTTGTATCTAATAATGCTTCTAATTCCAAGCAAGTTAGCAATAAGCTTAAACATCCTTACTACTGGGCACCTTTTATTTTAATTGGGAATGGGTTGTAGTTCTGAGCAAGAGTTGAAAGCTAAAATTTTTGCATAAATTCCTTTTAGATACAAGCATAAGTAATAGTTTGCTGTAATGCACTTGAAAATTGGGTTATGAGATACTTTCTGGGATTATTCACTTTTATAAGCGTGTTTTTAGCTACTTTCCCCGTGGAGGCTGTATTCAAGGATGGGTTTTCTGTTGCTGATCAAGGAGTAAAGATAGCGCAGAAACAAAATATAGAAAAACGAAAACAGGAAGCCGAACGACTTTATAAATTAGGAAAAGAGCAGTTTGAGAAAGGTAAATCTCAAGAAGCTTTAAAGACTTTTGATAAAGCTTTGGCTATTTACAGAGAAATTGGTGATAAGAAAGGTGAGAATCAAACTCTGCTAAAAATAGCAAATATATATAGTAATTTTAGAGAATATAAAAATGTGTTCACAAATTATCAGTATTTTCACACAGAATCTGTAACTCATCACTATCCAATTCTGAGTGAAAAGTATAATTTCACCACTGCAACTTATGGGAGTAGCATGGAACTTTTTGTAAATGATGAACAAGATTTACTTGATTACGAAAAAGCTTTAATTATTTATCGAAAAGCAGAAGACAAAAGGGGAGAATATTTTACTCTATATAAAATTGCATCAAACAATTTGGCTAATTACACTAAAAGAGAATATACAAACCCACTAATTTCTTATCAGCAAGCTCTAGCTGTTAATAATCAAATTCTAGATAAGCAATATATTGATAAAATTGCTCAAGGGAGAATTATGTATGAAATCGCTACAATTTGGTATATTCAGAGGAAATACTCTCAAGCTTTGAATTATTTTCAAAAATCTTTAGGAATTTTCAGAAAAAATCAAGATAATAAAGGAGAAGCAGCCACTCTGAAAAAAATTGCAGCAATTTATGAATATGAAGGAAAACAAAAGAAAGAAAAAATAATAAAAATTTATCAGGAAATATTAGCTATTTATCAAACAATTGGTGATAAAGACAATAAATATAATATTCTAAATAAATTAGCTTCTATTTACTTGGAATTAAAAGATTTTCCTCAAGCTGTAAAATATTATCAACAACTTTTAGCCGTCAGTAAACAGAATAGTAACAAAGTACGCGAACTATTGGCTCTAAATCAAATTGGTGTTATTTACCATTATCTCAAAGATTATTCAAAAGCATTAAAATATTATCATCAAGCTTTAGATGTACAGATAAAAAATGATTATAATTATGTTGAACTAAAGATAAAAAAATCTCACGCTCTTTTTAAGATTGGAGAAATATATAAAGCACAAGGAGATAATAAAAGAGCTTTAATTTACTATCAACAGGCTTTAAATATTCATCAAAAACTTAATAATTATTACCAGAAATTATTTATTTATCAAAAAACAAAATTTAGACATCCTAAACAAGGAAGAGATGAAGGATTTATTTTTGCTAGTATTGGCGATATCCTAAAAATTCAAAATCAACCAAAGTTAGCAATTGTTTTTTTTAAGAAATCGGTTCAAATTTTTGAAGAGCATCGTAATCTCAACTTGAAACTCCTAGATGATGCTAAACAAGCTCAGGATAAGGATTCTTTCAAAAAATCAGAAGAATCGCATACAAAAATATTAGCTCCCATTTACCGTTCTCTTGCCGATTTACTCATCCAACAAGATAGAATACTAGAAGCACAACAGGTATTAGATTTATTAAAAGTCCGAGAATTAAAAGATTATTTACGTGACGTGCGCGGAAGTGGAGAAGAACTAGTCATTCTACGTCCAGAAAAAGAAATTCTCCAAAAATATAATGAACTACAAACAAGTGCGATCGCACTGGGACAAGAACTCATCAAATTACGCAAAATTCCAGAAAGCAGACGCACGCGAACACAAAATCAACGCATTGCTGAATTGGTCAAAATACAAACTGAATTCAACCAACAGTTTAATGAATTTATCGAAAGCAAACAAGTTGTTGCACTTTTAGATCAGCTTAACCGTAAAGCTTATGAAATGACAGTTAAGCTAACAGATTTGGATGCATTACGGGATGACTTAAAACGTTTAGATGCAGTAATGCTCTATCCTTTAATTTTAGAAGACCGTTTAGAATTAATTCTCACCACACCAGATTCCCCACCACTCCGTCGTACTGTCAAAGTTAAATCCAAAGAACTCAACCATACAATTGTAGAATTCCGTCAAGCATTACAGAATCCAACCTCCGATGCAAAAGCTCCCGCTCAAAAACTTTATAACTGGTTAATTAAACCCCTAGAAAACGAATTAAAAAAATCCCAAGCTGAAACCATCATCTACGCTCCAGATGGACAACTCCGTTACATACCTTTAGCAGCATTACATGATGGCAAACAATGGTTAATAGAAAAATACCGTGTTAATAACATCACAGCCAAATCTCTCACCGATTTTACTGCTAAACCCCAATCCCAAAACAAGGTTTTAGCAGGAGCTTTTGTAAAGGGCAACTATAATATTCAAGTTGATGGACGTAATTATCCCTTCCGGGGATTAACTTATGCTGGTAAGGAAGTAGAAAATCTCACAAAAGTCCTACCAAAAACTACTAAGTTAATTGATAAAGAATTTAGTAAAGATGGTACTACCGTAAAAATGAACGAATACAATATCGTTCACCTTGCTACTCATGCTGCTTTTGTAACAGGAAATGCTTCTTTGTCATTCATCCTTTTTGGTGATGGGAAAATTGCCAACCTCAAAGAAATCGGCAACTGGACACTCAACAATGTAGATTTAGTTGTATTGAGTGCTTGTGAAACCGGAATCGGTGGTTTTGGTAATGGTGAAGAAATATTAGGCTTGGGCTATCAATTCCAAAGTCGTGGTGCTAGAGCAACCATCGCTTCTCTGTGGCAAGTGTCCGATGGTGGAACCCAAGTATTAATGAATGCCTTTTATAATGCTTTGCAAGGGAAAATGACTAAAGCTGAAGCCTTGCGACAAGCACAAATAGCCTTGATAAATGATGATTATACGGCTGTTGGTGGTGAACGAGGAATTATCAAAGTTGTATCTAATAATGCTTCTAATTCAAAGCAAGTTAGCGATAAGCTTAAACATCCTTATTACTGGGCACCTTTTATTTTAATTGGGAATGGGCTGTAATTGTTTTGGGTTTTGGACACCGCAAACATAATTTATCCAATGACTGATTATAAGCATAAGTATTACTGACATCATCTCTTTGAAAACGACAAACTTAATTCATTTAGTCTCACCAATCAAGGTAAATGCTGCCCAATTTCTCGGATTAGGACGTTTTTTCATAGTTGTTAACATTGCTTGACGCAACGCTTGAGCCTTGTCAAGTTTTCCATCAAGCCAGTTACGGTAAAATTCGCTCATCAACTCAGCAGTAGGCGCATCAGGTACAGACCACAGGGAAACAACTACACTGGATGCACCTGCAATAATTAAAGAACGAGATAAACCAATTACACTATCACTAGTAATCCGACCCCTACCAGTATCACAGGCGCTGAGGACGACTAACTCAGCATTCAGTTTCAAATCTAGGATTTCGTTAGCCGTGAGTAAACCATCGTTTGTTTTACCATTACCTGATGGAGCTAAGGCGATCGCCCCCGGTATTCCCAATCCCTTAAAATCATCTAATAGCCCATGAGTTGCCAAATGAATTATCCTCGCTTGTGACAACTTAGGTACAATTTTGGTTTTGCTTGCCTCAACACCTGTGAACGGTTTAGTATCAAGTAACTTACCAATTAATATAGCTTCACGCTCTGCTGCTGGTAATGATTTTAGCTGTTGAGGTGGGTCGCCAAGCTTAATTGTAACTTTAGGCATAGTGGGATTACCTACAACTACTGCACCTTGTAGATTTGCTTGCTCAACCTTTACTCTTTGCTTTTTAGTCAAATCCAAGACTTGAATTGAAGGAGCAGTCAAAACTGTATGTTTTGAAATTAGATACTTCCCATGAGCATCTTGTAAAGCTGGAAATGGTACTAAAAAAAGAGATTTATCGGGAATAAAAATAACGCGCTCTTTTGGATCTTCAGGTAGTAAATCAGCAATAGGTTGGATCAGCAGTTTATAGAGCCGCTTTAAATTTTGTTCTTGATGAAAGTCAGATTTAATTGGAATTTCGATTGCAGGTTTTAGACCTATTGTAGCCCTTCTACCTCTTGCACCAATTGAAATACGCATATCAGCAATCAAGTTATCTATTGGAATGACACCTTTTAAAGACTTAATGTCAACAGATTTAAATACAACTGTGCCATTAGGCTTGATTATCCAAATATAAATTTCTGTTTCTTCACTTTTAACCTCGGTGCCATTTCGAGAATATTTAGAACGAAGAGAATATTCGACTAATGTAGCGTTTTGTTCCTTAGCAATTTGCTGAATTTGCTGAATAGTTATAGGCTCTATAGAATTTAGCGACAACTGACTTGAAAGTGATTGGACAAATGCACGAGTACGTCCCCATTCAGATAATTCCAGAAGAAACCTCCAGTTCTTTCCAGCTTTACGTAAAGTACCCTTCCCACCTACTGGATTGGTATATACATATTGTGCTAAACCTAAGTTTGTCTCAGCTTCCTTTTTGAGACGATTATCACCCAATTTTATGGCAATTTTTAAACTTGCTTCGGAATAATAAATTGAGGCTTTATATCTACTTAATGAATGATTGCCAAAAGCTAAATAATTTAAAGTCCAAGCTTCTCCTCTACTATCCTTAATCTCCCTATAGATTTCCAATGCTTTTAACCAAAGTTTTATAGCTACCTCAAATGCTCCCTTTTCAGCTTCTAGCATACCTTCTTTAGAAAGTTTATCTGCTTCTGCTGATTTCTGGGATAATTGGCTTTGTGATACTGCAAATACTGGTTTATGTTGAAGAAAATAATAATTATTACATATGATTGAATTTATAATAGTAAATATAATTATTGTAATTTTCATAATTATTTAGTGAAAACCCACTATAACTAATTAACCACCCTGAAAATAATAGAAATAATTTGCCATTCATATAGTATAAATTTAACGCATTCCTGCGACCAGATTTCTACCCATACCACGATTAACTTCATCTAAGCATCCCAAATTTGCAAAAAGCCCACAGGCTAAAAGCCCGGAGGCTAATATTACGAAGTCCACCTGCGTGGGCTTTGTTTCTGTAGCGGCACCCTTCTAGGGTGTCGTAGATTCAAAAAAAATACATAAGTGCTTGCTTTTCAAAGATATATCGTCTCGGAAATGATTAATGAATCACCTCTGCTAAATTTTCAAGAACCAACTGTTATGTCTAATCAACAATCAAATAAAGCTAAATTTATTGCTAGTATCCTAGCTATCACGAGTCTTGCAGCTTTACCTCCAGTTGCAAATGCTCAGACTGTAAAACCAAATAATGCAACTAGAAAAATCTTGAATCGAGCCAATTTAAATACTAATTCTAATCAGAGGCAGTTTACGAATAAAAAACCTTCTCGCACCTTAGAAAGACTTAATAAACCAGTTGCAAATACTAAGAAACAAGGTGCAAATGGTATCTGTTTTAATAGGGGTTGTCGTAAACGTAGAGTCAGGACGAATTTAAAAATCAGAAAATAACCAATCGCTTTTGAGTTATTGCTAAAAGTTAAATGTCAATAAAACAATAGTAGGTTTGCTAAAAAAATAAACCTACTACTCTTTCTCAATGGAAAAATTGGAGGTTAATTATGGATATGAAACTTTCTGATTATTATGTAATAACACAATCATTTTTTGATGAACTAGAAGAATGTACTAAACGAGTAATTTTTGCCACGCGCACTGCTGAAGTCCGTATAATTGATGATAATAGCTGGCAACTTCTGGAAACTGGAAATTTCGAGGAGCTTCCTTCAGAAATACTGTTTGATTTAGTTGATATTGAACTGATAGTTCCTGTTGAAGAAGATGAACTCAAAACCATTTTGGCTCGCAATGATGCTGCAACTCTAGATGATACAGATTTGTATATGGTTGTTCAACCCACGGCTTCCTGTCAGTTGGGTTGTCATTACTGCGGACAGCAGCATACTAGTAAAATGATGAGTCAGGAAGACCAAGAGCGATTTTTAGAGCGTGTCCGGAGTAAACTAGAAACCAAAAAGTTTGAAAGTCTTTCTATTGGCTGGTTTGGAGCCGAACCCTTAGTAGGACTACCAGTCATGAGAAACCTAACTCCCAAACTTCAGGCTCTAGCTGAAAATTTCGGCTGTAGCTATAATCCCAAAATAGTTACAAATGGTTTGGCGCTGACAGAAAAAATAGCCACCGAAATTGTGAATGAATTGAGTGTGAGTGCTATCGAAATCACACTTGATGGTATCGCAGAATTCCACGATCTGCGCCGAATGCAGAAGAATGGCTTACCTACCTTTGATAAAATTTTTCAAAATGTTGTAGCTTTAGCACGTCGAGAAGACTTTGATATTGAACTGAGTATCCGCTGCAATGTTGACCGTCAAAATTACGAGTCTGTGTCTTTATTGCTACAAAAGTTGGCATCAGAAGGAATACAAGACCGAATTAGCTTTTATGTAGCCCCCATTCACTCCTGGGGAAATGATGCTCATACTCGTTCACTTTCCAAACAAGAATTTGCGGATTGGGAAATTAATTGGTTTGGTGAAATGATTGAGCTTGGTTTTAATACTGGACTTGTACCAAGTTTACAACCAGTTGTTTGTATGGCTGTGGATTCCAATGCAGAGTTGGTAGATTCCTACGGCAATATCTTCAACTGTTCGGAGGTTTCTTTTGTGCCTACTTACGGTACACCCAATGAATATGCCATAGACCACTTATCTGGTAAAAAGATGCCAGGTTCGCGGGAGCGTTTAAGTAATTTTAACGAAAAAGTACGTCAAGGTGAATACTCCTGTTCAACCTGTCCCATGCTTCCAGTATGCGGTGGAGCTTGTCCTAAGAGTTGGTTGGAAGGTATAGAACCTTGTCCTAGCGCTAAACATAATATTGAGCATCGTTTGCTCTTAAGTTATGCTCTTTCCCGGATTGAGGAACAAGAAGCACTACAGGAGGAGGTTTTCGTTAATGCCTGATATCTATGACGAACTTCTTCAAAAAACATTCTTAGGTTATCAGCAGGGAAGTGCCAAAAATCACCATATATCATCTCAGGTATCTGATGATATATTCAGCGAAACATTGCAAACTTTAATATCGAGAAATTTACCTCTTTGTGACCAATTAATTTTGCGTCGGTACGATAATGCTCGGGAGCAAGGGCTACTTGCTGCTCGTCAGGGACAATTAGCTGTAGCCCAACATTTTTTTGAGGAAGCACGCACACCTTTAGAAATGGGTAAACTTTCAAATGAGGGAAAATTATTACATCAGTCTTTTCTTGAACAGTCGGAAGCTTATTTGGACTACCGCCAAAATAATTTTGAGCAAGTTTACCATAGAACCAATGCAGCTTTAGCATTGGATGTAGTTTTAGAGTCAGAATACGGTTACGACATTCTCCTAATGCATCGCATCCAACTACTACACAACTTAGTACGTACTGAAGCGCGACGGATGAATTTTGAAAAGGCAATCATCCTTGCTTCCAAACTTTTAAACTACCTTAACGGTAAGTTGGAAAACTTACCTACACCACATCCTTGGAGTTTTGAGTCGCTAACACACCAACCACAAGAACTCGTTTGTGGCATGTTTGCACAAATAGCGAGTGAAGTTGCACTAATTTTGACGGTACAAAGCCGCAATCAAGTTCATCACCTGTTTAAAATTGTGACAGAGTATATGCACTTATCAGCGAATAATCACCAATTTTGTCACTCACACGCTCATAGTTGGTTTTTAGCTAAGTTAGCAATCACAGAAAATAACATTGATTCTTTTTTACAACGTGCTGCTAATTTTCTGGCTGAGGGAATTGCGGATACACCTTTACTCTGGTATTCAACAATTCTGGATTGGCTTAATTTGTGCAGCAGATTTGGAAGAATGAATTTAAGTCAGGAAATTGCTACAGATGTAATAGTCTCTAACTATCTGCCAAATCAAATGATTCCGTTATTCAAAAAACATTCACACCCAATAACGAACTAAGAGGATATTTATAAATAAAAAATAAAAGCGACTCCAATTGTTTGCCAAAGCACTTATCGTATAAGAAGGACTAATGCTGTAAATAGTAAGGCGCAATTAAAAGAAAACCTTACCCCGCGAGTATTTCTTATCAAGCTAATTTTATTGCTCAAGTCGAAGCTCAAACAATAAAAGAATCGGGAAGTTTAAATGGGTTTAGTATCGAGATATTGGATTTTAGTCACTATTGACAGCTTTAGTCGTTGTCGAAATGATGTAATCAAATCAGCTCAAGATTTTTTCAATGAGCAATTTCCAGAACTAACAAAGCAAACAGAGATACCGGATAGAAAAATTCAACGTCAACTGATGCAATTGTACCAGTCAAGCGACCCCCGTAGTGAGATGGCTGAGAAATGCTTACGTTGCTTTATCTCCAATGTGCTGAAAGAAAGTTGCATGGCATTAGAACGGAAGTTTGCTGAAAAGCACTATCTTTACAGTACTGAAATATTACCATTAGTATTGGATGTTGCTCAGAAAAAATCTTCTAATACTAAAGATAAAGAAGAATCCCTAATGACTCAAATCTTGTCAACTTTTAACCCTAATAAAAGTAATCTATCCACTTGGGTAACAATTATTTTTAAAACCTATAGTGCTGTCAAAAATACTTTAAAAGAACATGGCATTGTACAGTTAACTGATTGGACAATTCTTCGTTACACAACTCATACGAGATTAAAGCGAGCTTTATCCAATTTGCAATTAACACCAACTGAAATTACGCAAGCTGTTAAATTACTTGATAGTTTTCATCAAGTTTATTGTACTCAACTACCCTCATATCGCAAAGCCAAACCTGATAGTAAATTTAGTACTACTAAATATCCTCAACCAACGAAAGAGCAACTTAATCAAATGGTTGAAATTGTATATGGGGAAAAAAGAATTTCCTGCGAAGAATTTCTAGAAGAATTGCAAAAACTTGCGACTCAATTACGAGAAACTTGGACACAACCAAAACCTAAAGGAAATCAAAAGAATGATAATCATGAAAAAGTATCAAAATTACCCGATTATTGTATTGAACCATTTGATAATTGCTTGCATCAATCTGTGGAACAGGTAATTCAAAATCGCTGTAATTATATACAACGAAAAGGCACTCAAAAAGGTCAGCAACAAGCAAATAACTATCGTGAAGCACTAAGTCTATTCCATTGCAATGGAGTTGCATTAAAAAAAATAGCTTCGCAATTAGGATTCACCGACCAACCTCATTTAAGCCGTTTACTAAAGCTGAAAATATTACGTGAGGATATAGGGCGTAATTTACTTTTAAATCTAAAAAAATATGTTGCAGAACTTTCTGGATGTTCTCAAAGTCCTGATAAGCTATTGGAATTAGATGCACGAATTCAAAACATGTTTGGTCAGGAAATTAATGAGTTAATTCAGGAAGCAGAAAAAGAAGCGAAGAATGGACATAGACTAGTGATGAAGAGTAGATTAGCTCAGTCAATTTGTCAATTTATAACCAGATATCCGCATTGTAATCATTAGGAATGTATCATCATGACCGATTTTATCACCGATTTAACAAACGACTTATTTGAAATTGATGATATTCAGGGAATAATCAATTTAGAAACGGAGCAGTTGCAACAAGCTGTTTTAGTAAGCGAACAAATAAATAATCAATATAGACAATGGCAAGTTTATTTTCAATGTTTGACTTTATTTGCTTTTGAAGAATGGTTATGTCAACGAGAACCAAGTTTAACTCTTCATAAGGAAGAATCCTCTACCTTAAAACATCAATATGCTAACGTCATTGATGCTGTATGTAATTTAGAAATAGGGGATTTTAAAGTTTGTTTAATTCCTAGTATGTTGTTGATGAATGGAGAAGTTGCTATTCCTAGAGCAGTAATTGATTTACCAGAATATGCAGCCCATTTTTATATTGTAATTGGTGTTGATGAAGAATCGGAGATAGCAGCAGTAAAAGGATTTTTACGTTATGAGCAATTAGTTAATATTAAAACAGAATTACAACCAGAAACAGATTGGAATTATTACATACCTTTAGCTCAATTCAATCAGAAAGTAGACGAACTATTACTTTTCTTACAATGTTTAGCCCCCACAGCAATTCCTTTACCAGAAATTCCTAGCTCCCGTGAGAATATTTTGAGAAGAGTACAACTAGGATTATTGAACTTATTACCCCAACTGAATAATCGTCCCTTATGGGAAGTTTTGACTTGGGAGCAAGGTACGGCAATCTTAACAACACCTCTATTACTCAACTGGGTTTATCAATCGATTAATCAAAATGCCGTAACATTAACTAACCATTTATCCGATTTACTACAGATTTTAACTCAGCAAACAGTTAATGTTGGGGTTTGGTTAGCTGATAGAGTAGATGACGCTGTACAAACATTATCATGGCAATTAATTCCAGCGGCTTCTGAATTGCGCTCTACATTACCATCAAATTCTATCGAAGAACTAGAAATCATTCTACGGGATATTCAAGTTCAGGAGGAACAACTAGATATCCCAACTACAGCAATTCGTGCTTATCAAGATATTCAATTAGATAAATTACTACGATTATATGCAATTATTTGGTCTTTACCAGAAGCAGAAAATGGGTGGACTTTACTACTAGTATTAAAAACTATTAATGATAATCAATCACCTTCTAGATTTAGATTAAGAGTAAGCGACCAAATAGAAATTTTAGATGAACAAGATTTAATTACTAATAATAATAATAATTATATATATACCCAGATAGAAGGAAATTATGATGATAAATTTATCACAACTGTGATTTCAGAAACCGGAGAAACACAAGTCTTTCCAGCTTTTGAATTTATTAGAGAGTAATACAAAATCATGAAAGGAAAATTTTTTGAATTAAATATCACTAAAATTGAATCTACTTGTATCTTCGAGTTAAATTGGGAAGGTGGCAAAAAGATTACTGTCAATTTACAGTATCCCAACTTACTGAATGATTATTATCAACAGTGGAAAACAGCTTATTTAGAATACTATAGAAACTTACGAGGCAGAAAAAAAACTAGCGGTAAAGGAATTGTCACAAAAGATTTTCGTAGTGATTTGGTAAATTCTCACACTAAATTATTATATGAATTTCATCGTTGGTTATTTAGTCCTGAGTTAGTAGAAATTCGTCGAGAAATTGTAAATGCTGTCAATAACCTTAGCGATAAACAAAAAAAATGGGTTGAGGTATTTTTAACTTGTAACCCCATAGAAATAGGACGTTTACCGTGGGAAACTTGGGAAATTGGAACTGACTTAGGAGTACCCAACAGAATACGTATAGCTCGGAATACAGCAAATATTCGTCATGATAGTCTACGTCCCCTTAATCGTAAAGTCCGAATTTTAGCTATCCTGGGAGACAATACTGGTTTGAATTTTGACTCCGAGAAAGAAGAGTTAAAGAAATTCAAATTAATTGCACATATAAAAGTTATTGGTTGGACGCTAAACAAGAATATTGATGAATTAAAACAAGAAATAGTTCAGAATATTGCCTCAGTTGATGGTTGGGATATCTTATTTTTTATCGGACATAGTAATGAATCAGTTTTAACTGGTGGTGAATTAGGTATTGCTCCAAATGCTTCGATTTTTATTTCCGAAATTGAAGATGCTTTAAAATTAGCAAAGAACAGAGGACTTCAGTTTGCAGTTTTCAATTCCTGTAGTGGTATTAACATAGCAGAATCATTAATTAACTTGGGTTTAAGTCAAGTTGTAGTGATGCGAGAGCCTATTAACAATAAGGTAGCACAGGAATTTTTCAAACAGTTTCTCAGAAGCTTATCTGAATACAAAGACGTACACGAATCATTGTTAGATGCAAGTAAATTTCTTAAACAACAAGAAAAGCGTCTTGCTTATCCTTCAACATATTTAGTTCCATCGCTATTTCGTCATCCAAATGCTGAGTTATTTCGCATTAAACCTTTTGGTTTATGGTCAATTATTAAGCAGTGGATGCCAACATCAAAGGAAGCAAAGTGGGTTGGATTGTTTTTGTTGATTAGTTTAATGTTACAAGCAAATATACCAAATCTATTATTAGAACCGCGCCTTTTTCTTCAAGCTTTTTACCGTAAAGTTACCTTACAAATACCTAGTAAAATTGAATCTCTAGTAGTAGTAAAGATTGACCATGATTCACTTGAAACTGCTAAAGAAGAAAAACAGTTAGAACACAGATATCCTCTTGATTATGGTTATTTATCAATACTTATAAAAAAAATATCTGATTTAAATGCAAATATAATTGGTATTGATTACATTTTAGACCAAGCTAAAAAACAGCCAAAAAAAGCCGATATACTAAATAAATCAATTCGTGATTCTATAGAGAAAAATAAAACTTTGTTTGTGTTTGGTTATAAAAACCATCAAGATGAAGAAAGGAACAGAGTTAGTCGTGAGATTGCTAGCTTATTCTGGAGTACAGAAGGTGATATTGATTTTTCAACATGGTATGTAGAATTGCCTTTAATAAATAGTTCTCATTGCAATAAACGATGTCCTCTTAGTTATTTATTAGCATTATCACATTCGATACAAATACAAAATAAATCTAAATTAGATTTACCACAACCTAATTTAAACAGTGAAGAAGATTTTCGCTTTAATCTAATCAATAAAGATAATATACAAGATAAAAAGACAAGCTTTCTGTACAAATTACGTCTCAAGCAAATTTCAGTTATTTTAAACTGGTTTAATCCAATCATCGATTTTTCAATTCCACCAAATAAAGCTTATGAAAGTATCAAAGCTTGCGACTTAACTTCTAAATCTTGCGAACCAAATAGAATTCCAAAAAACCTAAAAGATAAGATTGTTTTGATTATCCCTGGAGGATATCAGGAAGCAGGTGCAGAAAAAGAAGAAGAAGATAATTCTCCTATTCCTTTTGCTGTAGCTTTTTGGCGCGGTTGGGGGAATGGTCAATTTCCAAATGGTGAGGCTCATGCATATATGATTCATCACTTATTGACACAACGTCTAGTTATTCCTATTCCCGATTTTTTGATGATTTTAATAGCAGCATTACTTGCTAAAAGTGTCATTATCTTGCTTCTAGATAATCCAGAGCGTCAAAAAAAAATAATGTATAAAGCTGTTTTTTTAAGACAACAACTATTTCCTAAACTAAGATATATCAATGAACAAGAATTGTTATTAACAGGATTAGGAATTGCTACAACATTTTATGGAGTTATATCCTTACAGTTTTATATCACATTTGGCATACTGTTTCCTTATTTTTTACCATCAGTAATATTTTGGAAGTACATTCGCTTTGCACTCGAAAGGAAAATTTAAGGAGAAGATTTGATGAATAAATTGAGTAAGAAATATTCTAAGCTGCTAATCCTTATTTCAATAGCTTTGGTTTTTATAACAATACCTGTAAAAGCTGCTGTTAGAAATCAACCGAATTCATCTCAAACAAAAATAGACCGTACTCATTTAGCTTTGTGGAGCGAATTGATGCGAAGATTAGGGCGTAGAAGAAGGAATGGAGGCTCAAGAGGTCCAACTTGTTTAATTGCACCTCAAAGACTAGATGACCCTATTTCCAAAGTAGAAATAAATGAAGAAGTATGGAGCTTAAATCCGTTATTTTTATGGAATATAGAAGACGGAGAAGCTACAAAAATTGAACTATTTGAAAAAGGTCGTAGTCAAGCTTTATGGAGTAAAGAAATTCCCAAAGGAGCAACATCAATTGTATATGATGGCGAACCTTTAAAACCTGGTAACTCTTATGAATGGCAGATTGTTGCTAAGGCTCCTTTTGAGATGAAAAGCATTTCTGCTAAATTTAAAATGATGGAATCTCAAAAGCGCTTTCCCATTACAATTCGGTTAGCATTATTAGAAAATAATCTTAAACAGCAAGGAGCAGATGCAGAAAAAATAGCTTTAGAAAAAGCTAATTATTTGGCTCAGAAACAATTATGGTCTGATGTAGTCGGAGAAATTTATAAAGTCAAAAATCCTTCGATAGAACTTCGGAGAAAAAAGCAGCAATTACAATCTTCTGAATTCTGCAATTAAACAGCAAATATCACGGATTAAATGGATTTCGCTGATTACACTGATTAAGCTTTAATTAATAACTCACTACTAACAACTAACTACTATAATGAAACGCCGTCATTTCTTTCAATTTGCAGGCTCAACTTTAGCCACTTGGGGCTTGAGTCATTATAATATCTTGGAAAAAGGAAACAGTTACGCTCAGGTTCTGGCACAACGTACCCCTCGGAAACTAGCATTATTAGTAGGAACAAACTATCCAAACAACACTAATCTCAATAGCTTGAACGGATGCGTTACCGATGTTGATTTACAACAAGAACTCTTAATTCACCGCTTTGGATTTAAACAAAGTGAGATTCTCAGGTTAACAACTGATGAATCTACACAGAAGCAACCAACTCGCAGAAATATTTTAACTGCATTTGAAGAACATCTTATTCAACAAGCCAAACCTGGGGATGTAGTAGTATTCCATTTTTCTGGACATGGCTATCGATTGCTTGATCCTAACCCAATAAAAAATTGTTCTAATCGACAATTCAATGATGAGTATAACAGTACTTTGGTGCCAATGGATGATACATTGGATGATTCTCCTCAAGATATCATGGGACGCACCTTATTCTTGTTAATGTCCGCATTGAAAACCCAAAACGTTACCGTTGTCTTGGATAGTTGTTTTTCTGGTGGTGGTACTCGGGGTAATTATTTAGTGCGATCAGCAATTCGTAATAATCTAGAAATCAACGCAGCAAAACCTAGTCCACAAGCAATTGAGTATCAAAAACGTTGGATGAGGAAGTTACAAACAAATGAGAAAGAATTCGCTCGTCGTCGCTGTGCTGGTGTAGCCAAAGGAATAGTGCTAGCAGCTGCTCAACGTGATGAAGAAGCTTTGGATGCATCCTTTGGAAACTTCCATGCTGGTGCATTTACTTATTTCATGACACAATATCTTTGGCAAAAAACCGATAGCGTCAGAAATATAATTACTAGCATTACTCCAAAAGTACAATCCACAGGTAGAAATACACCTTTTGCAGATGGTAATCAAAACCAACCAATGTATTTTATCGACAAAAAACTTCTGTCAACAGATGCAGTTATTACTGGAGTCGAAGGAAATCAAGCCAGTTTATGGTTGGGAGGATTAGACAATCAAAGCTTAGAAACCTTTAATCAAGGTGCGACATTTTCGATTGTAAATAATGCCGGACAAACACGAGGTAAACTAAAATTATCATCCCGTGACGGTTTAAAGGCTACAGCCAAATTAGAAGAAGGAAACATAACTTCTCTCAAACCTGGAATGCGGTTACAAGAATCTAGTCGCATGATACCACCAGATTTGAATTTAAATATTGGTTTAGATTCTTCTCTTGGAGGAGAAATCAATAATTTAAAACAAAAACTTTCTGAAATTTATCGGATAAAACCCATACTCCCACAATCCGGTGACATACCATACCCGGAAGGAGTAAAGTTTATTTTGAGCCGAATGACCAATAGGTATTTACAAATATTAAAACAACAACAAATAGAGAATTTACCAGAAGTTAATAGTATCGGTTTATTTACAGAAGGATTACAAATTGTAGCCCAATCTTTTGGTAAAAAAGAAGAATCAATCAACGCTGCAATTTGTCGGTTACAACCTAAATTAAAATCTTTCCTAGCAGCCCGTTTTTTGGAAATGACTTTAAATTCTAATTCATCTCAACTAGATGTAGAAGTTTCGATGAACTTAGTTGAGCAACCAAATCAAATTTTTGCGAGAATTTCCACTCTAAAAGCAAGGAATAATCGTCCTAATTCTCAACAAATTTATCCCCGTAAAAGACTGCCTTTAAATAAATTATTTCAATTCAAAGTTAAGAATAATAGTCCTCATAATTTATATATTGCTACACTGTCAATCGATTCTACAGGAGAATTATCGGTAATTTTCCCTAATGAAAATACAGATAATTTAAATGAACAAATGCTGTTAGCTTCAAAAGGAAATTTAATCATTGGTCAACCACAAAAATTAATATTACAGACAGTAGAAAAAGGTTTTGTAGAAGTATTAGTAATTGCCAGCCGTTCACCCCTAGATAAAGCTATATCTGGATTGACAAGGCTAGCAGAACAATTAGAGGAGCAGAAAAAAGATAAAGAAAAATGTTCCCTTGATTCAACAAGAGGTTCTGAAATAATTGGAGATTTAATAAATGATTTGACTGAGGGGAGTAGAGGTAATAGCACAACAATGGCAGAGGTGAAAACTTCTAATCTTGCTACTTTATCATTCAGTTTTGAAGTTGGGTAATTATATTAATTAGGTTGGTGTTGAAAATAGTAATCAGGACAAGTGAGTAATGAGTAATAAGTAATTGTCTCGTTAGTTTTGATAGCTATTTTTATAGTCATATTTATATGACTTTAGCTATTAGACTGGGGTTTTCAACCCCAGGCGGATATGAGGGA
>JBCBPQ010000109.1:0-21443 GCA_039820645.1 Cyanobacteria bacterium J06633_8
ACTAACCACTAACAACTAACAACTAACCACTAACAACTAACAACTAACCACTAACAACTAACCTTTCTCATGTTCCTCAAAACCCTGAGTCTCCGACATTTTCGTAATTACCAAGAACAAATGGTAGAATTTACTGCTCCAAAAACAATTTTGGTCGGTAATAATGCTCAGGGAAAATCTAATTTACTCGAAGCTGTGGAGTTACTGGCAACTTTGAGAAGTCACCGGACTTCCCGCGATAAGGATTTGGTTAAGGATGAGGAGTCTTTGGCTCAAGTTAGTGCTAGTTTAAAACGAGAAGTTGGAGTTAGTAAACTGGCTCTAACTTTACGTCGCAACGGTCGTCGTACTGTTAACTTGAATAGCGAAAATCTCCGCCGTCAGATGGATTTTCTTGGCGTTCTTAATGCAGTGGAATTTTCTTCTTTGGATTTAGATTTAGTAAGGGGTGGCCCCGACAATCGTCGCAGATGGCTGGATACTTTATTAATTCAGCTTGAACCCGTATACGCTCATATTTTGCAACAATATCAAAAGGTTTTACGACAGCGCAATGCTTTTTTGAAAAGCCAGAAAGATAACATATTCGATAATTCCCTAAAGTCTCAACTAGCATTGTGGGATACTCAATTAGTAATTACTGGTACCAGAGTAATCCGACGAAGGGAACGAGCTATTCAAAGACTCACTCCAATTGCAAAATTATGGCATTCTAATATTAGTGCTTCTACAGAACATCTCCAGATAAAGTACGCTCCTAATATTCCTTTATCTGAAACTCATCAAGGAGAAGTACAGCAAGCTTTTTTAGATAAAATTCAACAGCGAACAGTTGCTGAGATGCATCAAGGTACTACCCTTGTGGGACCACATCGAGATGAAATTGAATTAACAATTAATGATACTCCCGCTCGTCAATATGGTTCTCAAGGTCAGCAGCGAACTTTGGTTTTAGCATTGAAGCTAGCAGAATTACAGCTAATTGAAGAAGTTGTCAGAGAACCACCATTACTTTTACTTGATGATGTTTTAGCTGAATTGGATCCTTCACGTCAGAATCAATTACTTGATGCAATCCAAGATCGATTTCAAACTCTTATTACTACCACTCATTTAGGTTCTTTCGATTCACAATGGTTAAATTCCTCTCAGATTCTAACCGTTACTGGAGGAACACTTTCTGCTAAAGCTGCTATTTTTTAATTCATTAATTATTTGTTGTTAATAATTATAAATATAAGGTTGTTTTTGACAAAAAAATCATGCAAAACTTTATTTGAACAGAAATGTAATAAAAATTTACATTGAGTTATATAAGTATAATAATGACAAAACAGAGATAAGTTTAGTGCAGTAAGTATCGGTGTTGAGGACCCATAGAAAGCTAGATTACGCCATAAAATTAAGTATTTTATAATTTATTTTCTTCACAATATTCCTAGAACCTAGTTAACGTATAAATAGTATCTTGTATACAAACAATTACTTGCGTTGATATCACAACAAAACTAATTTTTGTTGATTTTGCGTGATATAATTCTTAAACGTATGGCCCTAAATTCAAGGTAGTAAGCATATTTAAAAGCTTGCACTGAGTATATTTGTTCCCTGCTTCTGAACTAAATATTTGTATAAAGTATTGATAATTTACAGATTAAATAACTGTACTGTTTATACAAGTATTGATTGATAGATGTTTTTCGGCGATTAAAGCTATATGCTTAAAGAGAAGGAAATTAAAAGCAAATAAAATTTTCTTTTAATTGAAATGTTTTTTGTGGATTTAGTCTGCAAATCTTGTAAGAATAAGTATAAACTTTTTAGGGATTGAAAAAAACATTGCGGCAATACTTTGAAAATATTGAGTATTAGCGATTGCTTGAGCCTGATTGAGATAATTTTTTACTAGCAACTAGCAATCTAGAGCCGACTTTCCAAATGGTATTGATAGCACGTCTTAGTAATCAAAATTATTTGAGTGAATAAACTCTACTGGCTGAACGAAATCAAACCATCGCACCGCGCTCAAGTTGGTGAGAAAGCTTTTAATTTGAGCATAACAATGCAACATGGGTATCCAGTAATCTCTGGATTTGTTGTTTCAGCAGAAATTTTGCATGAGTATATAGAGAATAAAAGCGCCTCTCAAGCTTTAGTCGCAGAATTATCTGACTCTTCCCTGCATTTTGATGTTGATGATTGGCGACAACTACAGCAAATGGCTATGCGTTTGCGCCAAGAAATTATGGTTTCGAGTTTACCTCCGGGGTTGCTCGATCAAATTTACGCAGCAGCTAAAACATGGAATAGCCCATATTTGGTTTTTCGTTCCAGCGTCGCACTGCCCAATGGAAGAAATAATTCAGAAAATACTTCTGGGCTATATGAATCTGTATTTTGTTTTTCTCAAAAGAAAGAAATAGAATATGCTTTGAAACTTTTGTGGAGTCAATTATTTAGTGCTAGAAGTCTGCTTTATTGGCAAAAAATGGGAATAGATTTGCGCTCCATTAATTTAGCAGTTTTAGTACAACCAGTTAATAACGTAATTTCCAGTGGTTCCTTGCAGGCTAATTCTTCGACATGGGAAATTCAGGGAACCTGGGGATTGGGAGTAGCAATAAATTGGGGTGAAGTTCAACCCGATATTTATTACATAGAACCAAAAACGAGCAGATTATCCGAACAGCATTTAGGACATAAAATTCTGGCTTATCGGTGTGAAAATAAAACAGTTGATGAATCTTCCGAGCAAAGCAAAACATCAGTAGTTACCTTAGAAAAAACTTGTTTGCAAATATCTCTTGTAGAAGAAAAATTGCAGCAACAGCACGCTTTATCTGGGGATAATTTAGCCCAGATAACAGACTTAGCACATCAACTTGTTTTTCAACTCGGGCAAGAGTATTTAGTCAATTGGACTTTTATCCAGGAAGCGGATTCACAAAAGCTGTATCTGACAAAAGTTAGCAAACCGAATAATACCTTCTCCCCTTGTTCTTTAGTTAAAGGAATAGGAGTGGCAACGGGAAGAGTCTCGGCAAGCGCCCTTGTGATTGGTAAAGATAATCGCATTACAAAACAACTACCCAAAGACATAATTTTAGTAGCATCCGAGATTACCCCCGATTGGTTGCCAGTGCTGCATCAAGTAAAGGGTATTGTTACAGAAAAAGGGGGCTTAACCAGTCATGCTGCAATTATTGCCAGAGAATTGAATATCCCAGCAGTAGTTGGGATTAATAACGTTACAAAAATTGTAAAAAATGGCGATCGCCTACTAATCGACGGTGACAATGGTGAAGTACATTGTCTTGAGGGGAATACCATTGAAGCGGATACTAAAGAGCATATCGATCCTGCAACATTAGAAGACAAGAAGGAAAAACATTTCTTCTCCGAATCCTTAGTTATCGATGTTGCAGATCCACCCGCAGCAGCAAATCATCTTGCGACATGGGTTTCTTCTTCTACCCCCTCAATTTCTCAACCATCTATAAACTTACCCATGACTTCCACGCAACTGATGGTTAACTTAAGCCAGCCCACTATGATAGACAAAGCGATTTGTTTTCCCGTGGATGGTGTGGGATTATTACGCTCAGAACTGATGGTATTGAGCATACTTAATAGAGATAACCCTTATACATGGATTAGAAATGGAAGGCAGGATAAACTACTAGATTTATGGACAAAAAGAATACTTGAGTTTGTACGAACTTTTTCTCCTAGACCAGTTTATTATCGTTCCTTAGATTGGCGAACCCATGAATTGCCAAACCTTCACCATCATGGAGTGGAAGCAGCCGAACCAGAAACAGTATTAGGTCAACGCGGTACTTTCAGCTACATACAGAATTCTGAAGTTTTTGATATGGAACTTGCAGCACTCAAAAGCGTGCAGGAATCGGGTTATCACAATATCCGTTTAATATTGCCTTTCGTTCGCACTGTAGAGGAATTTTCTTTTTGTCGCCGAAAAGTAGAAAGAGCGGGGTTAGCCGACATCAAAGAATTTGAATTATGGATTATGGCAGAAGTGCCGAGCGTATTATTTTTGCTGCCAGAATATGTAAAAGCAGGAGTGCAAGGAATTTCTATTGGTACTAATGACCTAACTCAATTATTGTTAGGGGTAGATAGGGATCAAGCTTTATTAGCAAGAAGTTTTGACGAACGCAAT
Organism: Cyanobacteria bacterium J06633_8; assembly: GCA_039820645.1. GTDB lineage: Bacteria > Cyanobacteriota > Cyanobacteriia > Cyanobacteriales > Nostocaceae > Rivularia. The sequence goes on from JBCBPQ010000109.1 coordinate 4,184, forward strand.
CCGGCAGTAATGGCTGCAATATCTCGATTGATTGCCATGGCAAAAGAAGCCGGGATCCCCAGTTCAATTTGCGGACAAGCCCCAGCATTATATCCGGAAATTATTGAAAAACTTGTGGAATGGGGAATTACTTCTATATCCGTCGAACCAGAAGCGCTACAAAGGACGTATCAAGCAATTTACCGGGCTGAGCAAAGTTTACTTTTGCAAGCAGCACGCCGTCAGATGAAGTGAACAGTTAGCAGCTATCAGTTATCAGCTAACCCCGATTTCAAAATACGGGGCTACCATTTTCCCGCGTGCTTTGAGGTGTGAAAAAAATTATTCATCGGATGTTTGGGGCTTTAAATAAGCTTTTGATGAGTTGTTTGCTATAGTGTTATATTCTTGTCTGGTAAAACCCAAAGTAACTCGTTTCATTAACCAGTGCAGTGCAGCAAGTATTACAAAGCTAATAGCTAAAATTACTAATGGCTGCTTGCCGAGAATTTCTTCTATACCTTGGGTAATTACTGCATCTGGTTGAGTCACAAAATCCCAACTGTTGAAGCGTAAGAACCTTCCCCAGTAAATGCCAATTGCTGATAAAGCGTGAGTAATTAATTCCATTCCTAAAATCCACTGGCTTTTACCAATTCGATGCAGGTAATAACCCATGTTGATTACGGAGATAACATACGCTTCAAATCCGGCTAAAATCACCACGAGATAAACCGGAATTAATACTAAGGTAATCATCCATACAGATTGAATTGTACGGATATCATCTATCAAATGGATTACATCAGTAAGCAAATAAGGTGCATTTGGTAGAAAAGCAAAGAAAACTGCAAATCCAAACCACCAAACCCAAGAACGACTGCGTTTGATACGACGAAACAGCCATACACTTAAAACTAAAGGTATAAAAGCTAGAAATAAGTTCCAAGTCATCCAACGTATATTTATTTGTAAGACTTGGATGACTCTGGCTATTAATTCAATTAATTCTGCTTTCATTGATGTTTCCTTGTGATAAACGAAAAGATTTATGGGTGTATATATAAATAATTGGTAGTCAGTGGTGATAAATTACCGACTACCATTTATTGATGACAATTCTAGCTAGTACCGCTTCGCCGAAGTAAGAAGTAAGAAGTAAGAAGTAAGAAGTAAGAAGTAAGATTTTCTAGGCTTTTCAGCCAATTTAAATGGTTGCCTTATTTATGCCGTGCTGTACTAGTTATTTTTTAGTTAGCTGTATTATTAAATTCATCTTGTCTCTGCTTTATTCCAGAAACTATTTAATCCTTAAGGCATCATTACCCGACTGCGGGGACCTTGGTTTTTAGATTTAGAAATGGAATCTGATGTAGATGTTTGAATGTCCTCTCTATTATTCTGACTTCTACTCAAAGAGTTTGTAAAATCAAAACTACCCGAAAAAGAACTACCGTCACTAAATTCGACGTTACTTATAGTGCTAGGAGTAGATATGCTCAAGCCAGGGTTATTGAAAACCTTGTTGACAACAGGCGGAATAGAATCATTGGAATTAAATGGAATCGGAGTGGCAGAGGGAGAAGAAGTTATTGGAGTATCGGGGGAAACTAGATTATTAGAAGCAGAAGAAGTTATTGGAGAACTTGAAGGAGCGAGATTTGTCGAAGGAGTTGATGGAGGAGTAGTACTTGGAGGTGTGAGATTTGTCGAAGGAGTTGATGTAGGAGTAGTACTTGGAGGTGTGAGATTTGTCGAAGGAGTTGATGGAGGAGTAGTACTTGGAGGTGTGAGATTTGTCGAAGGAGTCGATGGAGGAGTAGTACTTGGAGGTGTGAGATTTGTCGAAGGAGTCGATGGAGGAGTAGTACTTGTTGGTGGGGGAGTGCTACTACCGCCCGTTGATGTAGGAGGAGTATTACCTGTTGATGGAGTCAGGATTTCTGTACCCACAGGTACGTTAATGTATAGTTTTGTTAAGGGAGAATTGTCTTTAATTTTAAAGGATTTGACTGTTGGAGAACCTGGTATGTCAGACTTGAAATCAAATACTGTAGGACTATCCCCACCATTGCGATCGCTATATCGCGGTCCCACTCCCGTGACTTTAAAAGTACCTTTATATTGGATTCCTGTCTCTGGATCGGTGACAATGCCAGTGTAATAGGATTTTTTGACTCCAAATTCATCTTTAACTACCCCTTTAATTCTGGCTCCTTCAAGTTTACCGTCATACTTGAAAGTTTCCATTTCACCGTCTGAGAGTGCTGGAGAAGTTATAACCGCGTCAAAGGAAGTAACAGGAATACCTAAAAAATCAACATAGGATGCTAGAGTGCCATCTTTGTTGACTGTTACTACATATGGTGACTGGTAAACTTTTACTAAATTAGGATTTCCTTTAGTTCCTATATTGCGATAATAAATACCATTAGCATCAGTATTTACACGTGTAGGATTCCTTGGATCGCCAAAATTGGGATTAAAACTAGGAAGTTCAAGAGTTCCTGATATTGCACCAGTAGTTCTAACGGTGATTTTTGAAGTGGTAACTTGTTGAGCAAAAGCGCTTGATGTAGCTAAAGCAATCATAGTTGTGGCTAAACCACTTGCCAGAATGGCTGTAAAGCCTAATCTGCGATAATTTTGAATTTGCAGCATATTAAAATGATTTTTTAAAGATTTGAGATTATCAATGCTAAGTTAAAACACATCTAAATTGAATAAGCAAAAATTATTTAATTCTTGTGGGATAGGCATTCCTGCCCGTTCAAATATACAATTTAAATGCACAACAGCTTATTCTTGCTTGCGAGGATATTGAAATCTTATGCAATTAAAAGTAAAAATAGCTACAGGTAAATATAACTAACGCTATTGATTATATTTACACCAGTATTCAATTAAAACCGGAAGGTAGCTTTTAATGCTCCGACTATCAAAGGTTCATTACTCTGATTGTGATCGGGGTTGAAGACTATGAAAAAGCCCGGAATCATATCTAAATTTCGATTTAATTTAGCGCGATAAAACATCTCGACATGCAAAGATGTACCGTCTCGTCCCCCTGGAGTTCCGTTGTCAGAAAAGTTAGGAAAGTTAAATCCATCGGGTAAACTACTTGATGTAATTTTCGGTGGTTGTCCAACAATAATTCCTCCTAAATTTCCAGATTGCCCTAAATTGGGAAAAGCTGCGAATACTGCCCAGTTGTTAGTGATGACGCTACCTTGAATATCTTTTGGATCTGAAAAAGTCCAGCCTCCCCAACCCCCTATTTGAAAATTTGGATTGATACGATAAGCAAGTGTAGTACCAATAGCCTGAGTATTGAAAGCTGTATTGGGTGCGAAAGGAGAAATTAACTGAGAATCACCAATGCCAGTTGCTAATAAACTATCGGGTGAGCGGGAGTAAAGATAATTCAAGCCAACATCAATACTGTTAACAGGTGTAACTGTCAATTGAGTGCCGAGAGTTTGTCTGCCTCCGAAAAGTCCACCAACGTTTTTATCTGTTGGGAAACTGGGAAATTGAGAGCTATAAATTCCTTGTAAGCTGATACGGTTATTAATTTGCCAATCAAAACCTACACCACCGGTACCACTACCGATTCCTATGATTGGATTGCGTTGAGCAAAGCTTGAAATTGCTTCACCTTCTAAAGAGTTGATTCCGCGAAAGGTACTGGTAGGATTGACACCCGCAGCACCAAATACAACCCCCAAGTTATTAGAAATTGGGAATCGATAAGACAAATCATTGATTAATATATCGTTGTCAGTATCCGACTCAAAACTTAAGCGTCCCATATTAGTAAACAACGAAGATGCAGAAGAACCCAAATTTCCTGCATATAAACCTGTTAGCAGTAAATCTTTTCCTGTAAAAGAAGTAGCTAAGGTAATTTGCATACTATTAGCGAAGGTGAGATTGGTTTGTGCTGTACGCTCGGGTACTCCATCTCTAGGAAATAAGTCTACCTCGTTTGTGTTGCTTCCTTGCAAACTAGTAGTTACTTGTCCAAAAAATCTAGTTGTGGGAGAAAATCGATTCGCTTCTAATTCACCAGTTTTTTCTTCTAAAGAAATAATCCGCTGTTCTAACTGGTTCAATTCTGCTCGAAACTCGTTTTGCAAGCGTTGGAGAACAATTAAATCTTGTTCATCAATAGCACTCGCTCCATTTTTAACAATCAACTCGTTAATCTGCTGCAAGCAAGCATCTACTCCAGTTGCAAATTGATAGCGGTTGATAATTCTTTTACCTCGAAAAGTCCCGTCTGGATATACTAAAGCGCAGTTATGACGACTTGCTAGAGATTGTAAAGCTTCAAAAGCCCAATCAGTAGGATTGACATCATCAAGTTCCGATACCGATGTGACTTGTGACATCGGATTTTCTGATTCTAAAGATTGGTTTCCACTAATATTTTCAGAGTTCGCAAAGATATTTTGATTTTGTAATTCTTGGTTATCTGTATCGAACTCAACTTCAGGCTTCTGAGTTCTTAGACTATATTTTTGGTTTAATGGTTGATTTGGAAGCAGCCTGGATTGTTGGGGAATTAAGATGCTGGTATTATTCTCAGATGCTTCTAAATTTGATTTAGTTGGTGTAATTACAGTTTTGGGAGATTGTAAAGAAGAATCAACAGAGATTTGAGATTGCTTAATTACCTCACAATTATTGCGATCGCAGTTTTCGGAGATAACTTCTAAAGTATTATCAGACTTAATAAAGTCAGGTGGGGCGATTTGAGGGGATATAACGACAGATGATTCTTGATTCTGCTCTAATTTTTGCTGTGTATTTTCTGGTTGTTCTGGTAATTTTTCTGGCAACTCAGGCACAGTTGTTTGTCCGGTTGTTAACAGGCTCGCCATCAGCAGACTGATATCACGCATTGTATCTCGCTTTACTAACTCCAATATTTATTTTCACAGAAACAATAGGCTAGCTTCAGGAATATTTATTGATAAATAGTTAAAAATAATACATAATTGCGTTAATATACTTAAAAAAACATCGGCAAGTACTTAAGAGTTAAGATTTGGTTGGGAATTATGAATGTAGTGGGAGCGTCTTGCTCCCGGCTAAAAATATTTTTTCTCTTATTCCTTATGGTTTGATTATCCCACGATCATTCCGTCTGAGTGCAATACTCATTGAGTTCTTGTGCTAGAGTGTCAGATTCTTTTGCAGCATCTTTAACTTGCTTGAAAGATGTATCTATATCTTTTTTGGCTTTTCTGACTTGATCTCTACCGGCGGAAGAAACCTTGGCTGTTTTAGCTGAGCCAAGAGCTTTGCCTGCAGATTCTATATTTTTGCTTTTTGCGCCAAAATGTTTGGCATATTGGTTTTTGAATTCTTCAAGCTTTGGATCTTGGAAATTTTGTTTCTCTACTTGTTTGGCAACGTTGCCCAAATCTTTGGCAAGCCCCAAACTTAACGTGACTTGAGAGCCTTTATTTTTTTCAATTAGAGAATTTCCTTCATTCACTACTTTAATAAGTCGCTGACACTGAGCTAGCTTGGTTTCGTTGCAACCAGTAGTTAGCAAAACTATACCCAAGTTAAGAGAAACAATTACCTTATATTTATTACAATAAAACATTAATAATTTAGTTTGAGCAGTACCGAAATCATGAAAACTCCTTTCGTGGGAAACTCTGTCTCTTTAGAGCAGAGAGAAACACGGACGGCGGATTTATTCTTCGTGAATTAAAACGAGTAAGTATATCCGTCCATTGAATGAATTTTGACGCAATACTTAGAACCTATTCCTTGCACGGTCGCTTCTTTGGTCTTGATATTAAAGTTTCCGGATGCACGCACAGCAACCCTTCCAAAATAAGTGCCGATCTTCTTTCCAGATGTGACAATTGCACGCACAATGTCTCCCGTGCGAAATCCTTTGACATAAGGATTTTTACTTTTTGGCTTACTTCGAGGGAAACCATGCTTGTCAACCAAGGTATACTGCCTGCTTCCGTGACCTGTACACTTGATTCTTAAGGGTTGAGTTGCGTAAAAGGTCAAATTTTCTACATCACCGACACAAGCAGCGTCAATATGATGGTCTAATGGTAAATTCAATCGACAACGATTATATTTTGTTTGTCCTCCAGTCGCAGTTTTGACAGGCAAAAGATTTGATGCCACCTCTACTAGTTTATTGCGAGTCGAATTGACTGCCGCCACGTCTTTTAAAGGTTGTTTTGCTTTTGTTTTTATTTTTTCTAAAACATCAGGTTTTTTCTTTAGAAACTCCTCAATAGTTTTGTCGTTTTTTTTCTGATTGCAGCACTCGCAAGCTAAAGTCAAATTACTAACCCGATCGCTTCCTCCTTTGGATTTTGGATGAATATGCTCAATTTGCAAAGGAACATCTGTCGCTCCACAATAAGCACACTCCCTGCCCCATTTTTCAAGTAGATATTCACGAACTTCGTAGCCATGAAGTTGACCTTGCTGATACTCGACACCGGAAATTGTCGGATTTTGCATCAACTGCGTGTCGAATTTTACTCTTTCAATCCAAATTTCTTGAATCTGACAAAATTTTATTAATCTTTTAATCCAAGTATCAGTGGTTTGCACACCGTGTATCAATGATGGAGGCAGCCAACCCTCAGTTCTTTTGCGATTATCAAACCTTGGCTCACGATATCGAGTTTTCCTGCTTCTTCGACCTCTACGGGATGCGGAGCGAGACTCTAGAGAGTCCTTGATCTGTTGACCGCGATGCTCAACTTGAGCGACCCAAATCACTATATTACCAGACAAAATTGCTAGTCCCGTGTGTTTACTGCCGGGGTCAATCTTGAGAGTTAGAGGATAAATCGTGGGATTTGCAACCGATCGCTTGAGAATCAGGGTGAAGGGAAACCGTCGAAATACTGCCGCTTTTCCTTTCTCTAACAACTTACGAGCTTGGCGCGGAGAAATCGGATTGAGAGGTTGCTTGTCAGTGTCAAGCAAAAAGACTTTGTTTGGTTGGTTGTTTTGCATGATTAATGCTCCTAAAAAAGTTATGTTTTCTTCGCCAAGGTTCAAAGGTCGATCATTCAAAAGACACCGCAGACCACCCAGCCCGCTTTTAATCTTTTGATAACAGAGCATGGAGCTAGCAAACCCCAAGGTGTTACTTTACCGTCTCCTCCGAACATAAGGCTGGTCAACACACCATACAAGCTGGATATCAAACTAGAACAGGGTTTTCCGGGTTTAGCCGGAAGCCCCTAATTAGAAATTAGGGGTTGTTGACAGTATCCGATGATTCTGGATTTTTGTTAAGTGTTCCGGTAATTTGCTATTTCTAATAAATTTCCATCTAAATCCTGTAGGTAAATGGATTCGATTGTCCCTGTGGCTGAATCAAAACTAGTACAGTGGGGCGTAAATAAGGCAACCATTAAAAATGGCTGAAAAGCCTAGAAAATAAAACTTCTTACTTCTTACTTCTTACTTCTTACTTCTTACTTCCGCAAAGCGGTACTAGGTTTATTAAAATGCCTATGGAGTTCAATATTTACTGTATAAATACTCTTTTAGCAAATAAACAGTTGAGTATCAATTGCAATCAATTATTTACTTATGACTCTGTACTCTTTTTTACTTTTTACAATGTATTAGCTGATGTAATTGAGGCATCAAATAAAATGCCTCAATAGCTTTATTGAAAAACATTAAGAGTTAAATATTTACAAATATTTAATTATTTATATTCACGAAGCTGCTCTACAATATAGTCTTCAAGTTCTCGCTTATCTCTACTGCTAGCATTGCGCTGATAAGTTCTCTTCGTCTCTTGAATAAATTTGCGTTTAGCACTCTGAGAACCAGCAGACTTCATTCCGGATTTTTGCATTTCTTTTTGTAATTCTTCCCAAGTTTTCTCTGCCATGGCTTCCCCGACTTGCACTAAAGCTTTTGGCAACAATCGCTGGGCTTCCGAGCGAAAATCTTCGTCTGTTTCGAGAGAATCAAAATCAATCGTTTTCATATCGATTTCTATTTGAATATCATCAAACTTACTCATCCAAAATTTTCTCCGATTGTATTTTATTCTTTATTTTCTATTGCTTGTTAAAGATTATCACCAACCAACTGGTAAACCCAACTTTTCTAAAGTTTCGCTATCTTTTAAAAGTGATTGTATGTCACTATCTATATGTATGCGACCTGCTGAAAGTACCAAAGCGCGTTCGGTAACTTTACTTAACCAATTCAAATCATGAGAAGCAACTAATATTACTTTTACTGGTAAATTTAACAAGACTTTGGCTAAATTACGTCGCCATGCTGGATCGAGTCCATTAGTTGGCTCATCCAAAATCAATATATCAGGCTTCAAAGCTAAAATCGTGGCCAAAGCTGCGAGTCTTCGTTGTCCGCCGGAAAGCTCGTGGGCAGAGCGTTTTGCATAAGCTTCTAAGCCAAAATCCATTAACAATTTTCGTGCAATGTCAGTTGCTTCTGGTGCGGGAACACCATAGTTAAGAGGACCAAAAGCCACATCTTCTAATATTGTGGGCATAAATAATTGGTCGTTAGCATCTTGAAACGCAAACCCTATATAACGTCGTACTTCTGATAAAGTCCTTGGTTCCAATGGAATATCGTTAATGATGATTTTGCCTTTTGATGGTCGTTTTAAACCAATTAAATTTTCTAATAACGTGCTTTTTCCAGAACCAGTTGGTCCCATTAAAGCTACTCTTTCTCCAGCATTTAATGTAAAAGAAATATCATGTAATACTGGCTCTTGATTTGAATAAGAATAAGCAATATTTTTAACTGCAACAGTTGTATTTTGCATTGTTTGTTTTTAGATTTTAAGGATAAGTGAACAAATATTGCATTATATTTATATATATTGAAAGACGTTGCAATGCAACGTCTGAAAAAACAAACTACTATAAGTCTGAAACTATTATTAGAAGCGTAATTGGTAAGAAGCTACAGTCAAACTACAAGCTACAATAATCATTGCCAGTAAAGCCAACCGCTCTTTCATTCTCAGTGTCGAGTCAACTGGTAACATACCGTTGTAACCGCGAGCTATCATTGCTGCGTATACTCGTTCGGCACGATCTAAACTACGGAGATATAAAGCGCCAATCATAGAAGCATTGGCGTAACGAACCCATCCTGTTGTACCGTTCAAACCACGAAGCTTTGCACTTCGCTGCATTTGAGTTACTTCTCCCAGTAAAATTTCTAAGTACTGTGCGGCTAACAACACAGTTTCTTTCAAAGCCCTCGGTAAAGGCAAACCTTTGAGAGCAATACCAAAACTATGAGGCGGTAAAGTCAACAAAAAGCTATTCATCGCTAACAAACATACCAGAGAGCGAACTAATAAAAAACTAGCTCTTTCCCAACCCAAAGGTAAAGCTAAAAATGATAGGAAAATTAGCTCTAAACCTAATAAACCCGTAAGTTTGCGAATAGGCACCCGCAAGGAAATAGCCCAACAAAGCGCTATGATTCCATAGCCCCCCAGCCAGTACCAAGAATTTAATTTCAAAAAAGCTGCTCCAATTACAATTATTAAAGACAATTGCAATCGTAAAGTCAGAGAAAGTTTATGCATTCTTTGGTTTAACTACTTGTGCAATTCCCCACGCAACACCGAAGCAGACTATGCTTCCAATAATTCCAGCCATGCTTGTACCGATACCCTCATTCTCATTAAATGTATAGTCTGCAAAAGGAGTTGGAACAGAAATCCTTACTTGCTCGGCTAAATTAATAAAACCCGTATCTTCAGCAACTTTTTCTAAACCATCAGGCCAAGCCGAAGCGAACAATGAGAGCAATCCAGCGACTAAAAGAATGCTGACAACGGGAACAACCCAACTGCGAATCTGTTCTTCATCATTCCCTGGCAATAAATCTGGTCTTGCTTTCACCAAATAACTCAGTACGCCTCCAGTAATTAAACCTTCACCGACACCAATTAAAATATGTACTCCTGCCATCGCTGGTAAAATTACCCCAAAATTTGCAGTACCCGAAATTGCTAACTCTATAGCAGCAACAATCGCGGCAACCGGTACACTTACAGCCGCCGCAATACCAGCAGCTAAAGGTAAACGGCTTTTTGAACCTCCAAATAGCCGATGCAAAGTTTGAGTTAAGCCCCAACCTACCCAAACTCCAACGAATCCTATGTTAAAAATATTTGCACCCAAGGCAGTAATTCCACCATCAGCAAACAGCACAGCCTGAATAATTAATACAACTGCACTGCATATGGCACCTGCCCAAGGGCTACCTAATACTACTGCCGCTAAAACTCCACCCAGCAAGTGACCGCTGGTTCCACCCGCCACAGGGAAATTAATCATTTGGGCGGCAAAAATAAAAGCTGTAGTCAAGCCTAAAACTGGAGCCCGGCGAACACCAAAAGCATCTTGAGAACGACCCAAAGCTATACCCAGTCCAGCTAAACTCGCTACGGTAGTAGCCGCAGCCACAGGTACGGAAACAAAACCATCAGGAATATGCATAATAACTAAAAGTTTTACTTAGTAAGAATATTACGTAGAAAAACATACGTCGATTATTAAATAAAACAGAATTTTCATCGCCAACACAATCCCCTATGGGGGCATTTTTAGTGATATAAAGTATACTTTTTATGTTAATTTAATCTCTGAAAATATACTTTGTTTACAAATTGTAAATTGATTGAATTTTGTCTCATAAATTTGATAAGTGTTTATGTTTTATAATTCAAAAAAAATTATCAATCAATTAAAAATAGGAAGTTTTTTCCTATCATATGAATTCAATATTTTAACTAGTAATAAGTCATACTAGATTAATATAAGTAATTTATGACAAATTATTAGATTTATGACTTTTCTTTAGATATACACAGAATATAAAATCATTGTGTATTATTATTTTGTGTTGACTTTTTAATGATGAATAGACTCTGGAAAAAGATTAATTTCTCTAAGGAAAGAAAAGTATAATTTACTATAATTAACAAAAAATATTATTAGTTTTTTGTTAAATTGACCTCATTAGATAAGAAGCCGAGGCGGAGAATAATAGTTAATAACACTTGGTTTATTTATACTTATAATTACTTGCCAATTGAAATAATAGTAATACCCGTAATTATTACATTTAAATTGTATTCTATTTTATACTTTTAAGCATATAAAACGTAAGAATAAGACTGCGGAGTGTCCCGTACCACGACTTAAATTGTGGAAATATTATAAATACTATAATTATTGAGAATATATTTTAACTAGCCTATAACCGCTACAAATGAGACGATTGATTTAATTAGGGCTGTTTCCTTCAAGGAATTTCGCCTCAAATGCAGACAGCCCATCCAGAAGCAGATAAAGCTATTAGTATAAGTCGGCGTAAGTAAGGCAACGATTACAAATGGCTGAAAAGCCTAGAAAATCAAACTTCTTACTTCTTACTTCTTACTTCTTACTTTCGCGAAGCGATACTAGGAGTATGAGCGAACTAGGAAAAGCTTAGCTGAGTTAATTCCTCCATCAGCCCCTGCAAAAGCACCAGAAGAAATCCCTAAGTTGGTAGATACCATCGAGGAAAATGGTCAAAAAATCATCAAATGTTCCAGCACTTAAGAACAAACAAATTAATCAAAACTGATTGTTTTGAGCAAGCTAAAGCTTAAGAAGAGTTTAAAATTAGTTAAAGTTGAGTAAAAATTAGGAAAAAAAGCAAAATTTAGAAGTTATATTTTGAATTTCAAATTTAGCGCTAAATTTATCCTAATGTATTAAATTGTTAGGCATTTAATTTGTATATTGTTCGCGAGCCAGATGCATCTTCTAGGGGACAGGCTTTGTGAAAGTAATACAATATGTTCAGATTTTTTGCACTACACAATCACGGCTGCACATCAGCTTCACTCAACAATTGCTACTTATAAACCTCTTCGCTAATTCTGCAAACTAATGCAAGAACTAAACAATAAAAAGACAATTGATCTCTTAAACGCCATCATGGAATTTGAACTAGCAGGGGTAGTGCGCTACACGCATTATTCCTTGATGGTGACTGGTCCTTATCGTATTCCCATTGTGGATTTTTTCAAAGCACAAGCTAGTGAATCATTACTTCATGCTCAACAAGTAGGAGAAATTCTTACAGGAATAGATGGGCATCCCAGTCTCAAGATTGCACCAATGGAAGAAAGCTATAAGCATAACGTAAAGGATATCTTAGAAGAAAGCTTATCCCACGAACAAACTGCGTTAGACTTGTATAAAAAGTTTTTGCATACAGTTGAGAACGCAAGCATTTACTTGGAAGAATTTGCTCGTAACATGATTGGACAAGAAGAGATGCACAATCTCGAATTGAAAAAAATGTTACGCGACTTCAGTTAATTAAAAGGTTAATGGGTAATGGGTAATATAGCGGTTTTCACTTGGGTGCCATACAGTCTGAACCTCACCCCTTCCCCTCTCCTGGCGGAAGGAGAGGGGTGCTCGGAGAGCGGGGTGAGGTCCTTCTTTGTATTCTACTCAACCGAAAACTGCTATAGGTAATGGGTAATGGGTAATAGGTGATGGTTAATAGGTGATGGGTAATAGGTAATGGGTAATTCCCTACTCGTTACAAGAAACTTATTACTTTCATTGCCCAATTCCTAATTACCAATGCCCAATGCCCCACGTTCAAAAACTAACAACTCACAACCACCCATAAATGAATTTTAGTGCCGCCCGACCGACATTTTTAATAACTCTCCGAGAGGGAGTAGAAGCGGCTTTAGTAGTTGGCATAGTACTGGCAATGCTTGCTAAAGCTAAGCAATCCCGACTTAATCCTTGGGTATATGCTGGTGTAGGAATTGGCATTATACTAAGTGCGCTGATTGGAATATTTTTCGCTTCGATAATTCAAGTTGCGGGGTTAATTAATCCTCAATATGCTCCTGTAGTCAAACCTTTGATGGAATCTGGATTCAGCGTTATAGCGATAGTAATGCTTAGTTGGATGCTTATCTGGATGACGAAGCAAGCCAAATTTATGAAAGCTGAAGTTGAAGGAGCCGTACAGGATGCCTTGAAAGCAGACTCTAACGCCGGTTGGGGGGTTTTGACTTTAGTTTTAATTGCTGTGGTGCGAGAAGGTTTTGAAACTGTTTTATTTATCGCTTCAAATTTTCAAGAGGGTTTAGTTACAATAATCGGAGCAATCGCTGGAATAGCTACTGCAACCTTAATTGGTACGCTGATATTTAAATTTGGTGTAAAAATTAATATCCGCCAGTTTTTTCAAGTTATGGGTATTTTTCTAGTACTGATTGTGGCGGGTTTAGTTGTTGGAGGGTTACGCAAATTTGACCAATCTTTTGCAGCTTTAGCTATTACAAATAGTGCTTGGGAAAATCTTTGTGTTTACAATCAAAGTATGCAGGAAATTCACTCTTGTGTATTAGGTCCGATGGTTTGGAATGCATCAAATATATTACCAGAAAAAAAGTTTCCAGGAGTAATCCTCAAAGTCTTATTTGGTTATAGAGAACATCTGTATTTAGTTCAAGCTATCGCATATCTATCATTTTTATTATCTGTTGGTGGCTTGTATTTACGTAGCATTGTAGGTACTTTTTCTCCAGTTAAAAAGAATTTTACTGCTAGTTGAACGGTTGAATAATCGGGTATATATAGAGGTTTTAAATTGATTATAATACATCAAAAACCTCAGCTTCGTTCCCTCTCCAAGTTATCGGAGAGGGATGTTTTATTTTGTCAGGTAGAGTTTGACTTTTGTTGTACTTAGAATGATTTATGTATCATAAAATACAACTAATTCCGATTGAGTACAATACACTTCGGGAAACCTCACCCCGCCTCCGCCAGCAGTATCCTTAATAAGGAGAGGGGAGGGGGTGAGGTCAAATTTTGTACTTCATCCAGATGAAATTCGCTATCATAAAATATTTATCTAAATTATTGTACAAAACTTTTTTGTATTGTAGCCTACAGGAAAGCAATATAATTAATAATTACAAAACTTTTTCTTAAACCTTTGCCGAGAGAATTTTAGGAAATTTATATACAACTGAATTCGCAATAATCTTACTTTTTTTGCATTTTGAAACCAGTATACTTATATTAAGTAACAAAGAAGAAGTTAACAACTTCATTCAGTTAAAAGACGGCATGTTTCCCTATTAATCTCATTACTTATTTTTTACATTTTATCTGCCGCAGGAGTATAAATGATTAGTATGCTGTAGTCTTATATTTTTATATAGTCTATAAGTAATTTATTTATACTATTTCGGAATAGTGTTGAGATGTATTAGAGTAATCGTTACATACATCAAGGTATTTGAATCCGTAAATTCGTTGTCTTTACAGATATGTAGTTAGTAGTTAGAAGATGGGCGGGAAATTCAATAACTATACTTGTAACCTCTGTGCATCAAAGCGTTAGTGCCTTCGGTGTGTCGCGATCGCGTTTTTTTGCACTAATCTCTTCTGGTATGAAAGAAGCTTTGAAACTCCTATTCCGTCCAAATACACCTTGTATTAAAAAATTCTTTTAGCTCAAAACTCAAATCTGGGAAGATTTTGTGCAGCAATTCTTGAACGTGAATTGTTGTAGATTTGTGCGGCTTACCTTTGGGAAACATATTAAGTCTTAAAAATAATTATTGTAGTTAATTTCTTCATGGTGGAGCCATTACTCAAATGATGCAATTTAATCGAGACAAAACTATTAATTTTCTGCAACAAATTCTAGAGTTTGAATTAGCAGGAGTGGTTCGCTACACAACTTACTCTTTGATAGTAAACAATAGCGATAAAAATGAGATTGTTGATTTTCTCAAAGAACAAGCAGAAGAATCTCTGTTTCATTCTCAAAAAGTAGGAGAAGCTTTAGTAAGCATCAATGGAAATCCTCAACCACGCATTACACCTATTGCAGAACTTGAAAACTATTCGGTAAAAGATATCTTAAATGCAAGTTTAGCACATGAGAAAGAAGCTTTAGGGCTTTATGAAAAACTGCTAGATACACTCAAAGGTAGCAACAGTGATATAGAAAAGTTTGTTACTAATATGATTCAGGAAGAAGGTAATCACACTCAAGAATTGGCAGAAATGATAAACGGTTTGAACAGTGAACAGTACCATGACAGTTAACAGTTAACAGTGAACAGTGAACAGTTAGGAATTATGAGTTATAAATCATAAGAATCAACTTGCACTCGAAATATTGTCAATTAACAGTTACCAATTACCGATTCCCAATTCCCAATCTTTAAATTGTGTTCCCCGGCATTAGATAATGTAGGGGAACACAATTTTATTTGTCTTTGATTTAACAATCAATGGGTGAAACTCACGGAAGAAAAATTTCAGTACGTCGCTTAGTTAGTCCTGATGGAGACTTCAATGTTGTTCGTAAAGGGGTATCTAAGTTTGATTGGGACGATTTATACCATGCGTTGCTAACTCTTTCATGGTTAAAGTTGTTTGTGGTGGTAGGTGCAGGTTATATAATTACTAATATTTTGTTTGCTTTTTTATATTTAGCAGCAGGAAATGGAATAGAAAATATGCGTGAAGGCGATTTCTTCGATGCATTTTTCTTTAGCGTTCAAACTATGGCTACCATCGGCTATGGTGCAATGTATCCTAAAACGCTTTCTGCTAATATTTTAGTTGCCATTGAAGCTTTATTAGGACTTGTAGGAGTATCGGTAGGAAGTGGGCTAGTATTTGCTCGCTTTTCTCTTCCAAAAGCGCGAGTTATGTTTAGCCGTATCGCAGTAGTTACTCGCCACAATAATGTACCGACTTTAATGTTCCGAGTTGGTAACAAACGTCAAAGCTGGATTCTGGATGCTCAAGTAAATGTCAGTCTAGTAACCAACGAAATAACCCAAGAAGGAGAAGCGATGCGTAGATTTTATAAATTACCTTTGTTTCGCAATCAATCATCACTTTTCGCTTTAACTTGGACAGTTATGCATCCGATTACTGAAAGTAGTCCTCTTTATGGC
Source organism: Cyanobacteria bacterium J06633_8 (assembly GCA_039820645.1). GTDB lineage: Bacteria > Cyanobacteriota > Cyanobacteriia > Cyanobacteriales > Nostocaceae > Rivularia. The sequence goes on from JBCBPQ010000109.1 coordinate 20,202, forward strand.
ATCACTTTAGAAGAGATGCAGGAAAAAGAGATGGAAATATTAGTAACTTTAACAGGAATTGATGAAACTGTTTCTGATAATATTCATGCTCATCATTCCTATATTCCTACAGAAATTCTCTGGAATTACAAGTTTGTTGATATTCTATCTAAAACCCGTAATGGTAAGCGCAGTGTTGATTATAGTTGCTTTCATGATGCTATAGCGTTAGAGGAATTAGGAGTTAGGAGTTAGCAGTTATCAGTTAGCAGTTAGCAGTTATTTAACCTTTAACCTTTAACCTAATTTACAACTGCTTTTTGTTTAGTAATTACTTCTTCTTGATTATTATTTGGTAATGGTTTTCTCAGGGATAAATAAGCCAAAGGACCAAATAAAGGTATTAGGGTTACTAGCCAAAATAAAATTGGATTTTTCATATCCCGTTTTGCCATATCATCTCCCAAAAGTGTAGGGAAAAGCAGACAAAGCATACAAAAATCTAAACTCATTACATGGATAAAACGGTCAGTTTGCCATTGTTGAAAAAAGCCACTCCAGTTTCCTCCCTGTAAACCATAGGAAATAAAAACAATTGCTCCCACACTTAAGACAATACCTGTGATACGAGAATCTAATAATCTGAGAAAAGCATTCTTTTTACCAACAAAATTAGGGTTTACTTCCCTTAATGCTAAATAAGGTATTAAAGCAAAAGCACCTATACCAAAAGAAAAAGATGCGAACAACCAAGCTGGTATTTTTTGTCCTTTGCCATCAATAAACAACATACAACTGTAAATTAAAGGGAATACACCCATTAAATTAAATAGCGAAACTATCAAAGGGTTGATTCCTTCCCATTGTCCAGTTGAAAGATTTTTAATTAATTCAAAAGTATCGGGTTGATTAGGAGGAGCAAAAACAAAAGCATAACCAGCAAATCCAATCCAAAGCGACCAAAATAAAATTTTTCTCATTTTCAGTAGTATCAATAACATTAATTAGTTTGTTCTTTGATAATACACAAGTCATGGAAAGAAGGGCAGATCCTCCCTAACCCTCCTTACTAAGGAGGGAATAAAAGCTATTAGCTATTAGCTGGCAATTGAATGGGAATTTTAACCCCAACCAATTGCTTGCACCGTGCAGACGCTGGGGCAAAGGATAACAAGCAGTCACTGTTAAGTAAGTCGGCACAAATAAACCAAGCTATATTACAGAATGTAAATTACCCTCAAACCCTTATTCCTATTGCAAGAC
>JBCBPQ010000110.1:0-21435 GCA_039820645.1 Cyanobacteria bacterium J06633_8
CAAAAAGCGACATCATAGGGTTTCAACTGTCCGCTAAAAATCTGGGAAATCCGCTTATATTTGGGCGAGGTTTACTCATAAAATCTATGACTTTTTGACTAAACCTCGCCCAAATATAAGCGGATTTCCCAGATTTTTAGCGGACAGTTGAAACCCTATGATGTCGCTTTTTGGCTCAGTAATGAAACCGAAGCGGAAGTATCAGCTTCGGTTTTTGGGGGTTAATAACTCAAATAGCTTGCGACTACTGCTATATGTGCTTGTAGAGAAGTTCCTACAATTAAAATGTCTTCACGATTGCACGATTGGACAACCCATCTACCATCTTGGTTCTCGTAAAAAGTTCCTAAAAGAATCATTCCATCCCATACCCGATAAAGCGTTCCGAATATGTCAGGAACAGAATCTATTTCAGTTAAAGCTATTTCAGGTTTTATCTTTGTTTCTGAAGCATCTGGCGCTATCTGTTGTACTTGCCAATTTAAATACCGTTCAAGTTCTTGCTGTTGCGTACCAGGTACGGATTGAATATTTTTGGTTACTAATGCCATAATTGGTTAATGTCTCTTAGCTAATTGTTTTGAGGCTGTTGGGCAATAGTTACGGTTTTCTCAGGACAGGAATTATTGCTCAACAAAAATATTCTCCCTCTACAATTAGCCTTTGTCAAATTGACGTGGTTAAGTAAATTTAGCTAAAATAAATATGTCTAACAAGAAAAATGAAGATTTAACAGTGATTTCCAATCTTGCTGAATATAGAAAACGCAAAGGTTTGAGCCAGGATAAGTTGGCTCAAGTTTCAGGATTGACTAAGACTACTATTCAAAATTGGGAGAATGGTAGAAATCTTGGTGCTGTTATTCGAGTTTTAAAAGTATGTCAGGAGTTAGATGTTGATATCAGAGACTTGTTTGACGCTACTGAAAGTTATCAGGATGCTTGAGAATATGGATTTTAACTTGGATTTGAAGAAAATCCCGAGTATTTTAGAGAATTAATTTTGGCTAATTTTGTAGCAAGAAGTTTCTTAGAAGAACAATTAGAACGTAGAAGGAATGCACAATGAGTAATGAAAAATATCAGCCAACAAAAGAAGATTTAGAAAGATGGGAAAGATTAGATGAGTTAGGCATGACTGCAATGTGTGGCACGCCTATGTCTCAGGAAGAAAAAGACAGAAGAATTCAATCGGTAATCGATGGAAGTTGTTTTAACAAGTATCTCGAAGGGATATTGCAAAGAAAACAAAGACTTTTAGATAAATTAGCAGCCACCGAAAAAACAGAAAAGTTATTAAGAGATAAAATAGCGGAAATGGAAGCTAGAAAGGAGTAGAAATAATTTGACAAAAATTTTTATTTGGTGATGGTAGCGCTACACTAAATATCTCCCCAACAGAAAAAGATATTAGTGGCAGCTACACATTTACGTTGATTGCAGAAGAAATCCGCGACGATAATGACAGCGAAACTCCACTTTATACAGAAAAAACTTTTAATATCAACGTTTTAGGTAATAACGACGCACCGCAAATCGAATATATCGGTGACAAGGTGGCGGTTGTCGGAGAAACTCTCAAATTTGATTTAACCGTAAACGATTGAAAAATTTAAATATTGATTGGGTGAAAAGGCAAAAAATACGGGAATTCCGCTAAGTGATACTTGGACAATTAAAGTATCACCATTAGCTAATAGTTACTTAAATTTAAAAAACTAATTAATTCCAAAATCTTCAAGCTTACTTTTGAGCCAATAAATAGATTTTGGGGTTGCAATTTTTTTTACCTTTAAATTGCTGAATTGATATGAGGGTGCTTTTTCCCATCCACTTGGAATAATCTCGCTTACATACTCTTTACCAAGCGAATTTCGCACATGAATCCAGTTAGTTCTTTTAGGATTTAATTCAAAGATAAAGGCTATTTTAGCGATTACTTCATCAATGATGGTGCCACATCCCACATAGGTTTGAGGTGCATCTGGATTGTCCTCCATGACAACGATTGTATTCTGAGTGTTTTTATTTTGATATATCTTTACATCAACCAGTGTTTCTTCAAATCCCCCACCGGAACACCATAGAATTTTATTAGATTGTAGTATCATTGTTCTAGTTTTAGACGATAACTACATTATGCATTAATTATTTGAAGACTTTTATAAAGATTTTGGGCAAACCTGTAGCATAATTTTTTCCCAGACTAAAAGTGAGTTTTTATCATTTACTCTAGAAATATGATTATTCACTATTTCCGATTCTTTGAAATATCCTAATTGATGCCATAGGTGTGCAAGATACAGGGCAAATGCTTTGTGAGTGGTGACATCATGTAGATTTTGGTTAATTGTACTCGCGGTTTTGAAGGCTTGAGTTAAACTCTGCGGTGGTAATAAACTGATATGAGGTTTTAGTTTAGCCAGGGTTATTTTGAGAGTTAAGATTAATCCTGGTGAATTGGGGAAGGTTGGTGGAATTTGTATTTTACCGATTACTTGAATTAATTCTTCTCTGGTTAAAGGTAGAAAGGGGATTTTGGTTAATCTGCTGGGTATGGTGCGAGGAAGAGAATCAATATCAGAAGTTGTGAGTATGAATATGGTATCGGATTTTTCTATTACCTTAAGTAAAGCTTGAAATGCACCATTAGATGCAGTATCGCAATCGTGAATTATTGCTATTTTGCGATCGCCGATAGCAGGTGATTGGTTTGTCCAGGCGATAATATTGCGTACCTCTTCTATTTTCAATGCTTCAACAACTTCATATCTATCTGGGTGGGCTATGCTGCTTTCTAGTATTGAGTCAGCAATTATTCTTGCTGTTGTTGATTTACCAATACCCGGCATTCCATAAAATAGCATTGATGGAAGATTATCAAGATTAGGTTCTAGCAATTTTTGTGCTATTTCTTGTCCTTTAATTTGATTGAAATTCATTGTTGACAAAGCTTGATTATGGTATTGATTAAAGTTTGATTTGACGGGTATTGATTGATATAAGCTTCAAGGAGAGTTAGATATTGTTTCTTCAACAACTCAATACTGCATCCTTCTACCTCCCGTTTGAGGTAGTAGATGCGGTTGGGGTTTTTAAGCGATAGATTTTGAGCTATTTCGCTATCAGTAATTTGGTTTATCAATCCTTCTTTGGTAATTAACCAGGTTTTGAAATAAGTAATTAAAGTTGCAAGCGTTGCTGCTGGGTTGTGATTACCAGCATTCATTATGTTTAAGATTGAATTAGCTGCACAGATATCTCTTTGACAACAAGCATTTGCCAGATTAATGGCGTTACCTATTTCATCATTTATTAAAGATTTTACGTGTTTGGCTTCTATTGGATTGGGTGTTATAGATGCTTTAAGCTTTTGTAATTCAGCGTGCATTCTGTGACTGTTATTACCAACTCTTTTAACTAATTCGTTGATAGCTGAAGGAGTGCAAACGCAGCCTATACGTTTTGATAAGTAAGTAGCTTGGGTATGTTGAGCTTGGATATCCCATTGCGATATTTGGTTGCGCTCTATGACTTGGGCATTTTTGTACAGCCACTTTTCTAAAGGCGTGCGCTTATTGCATCTGGGAATGATGAATACTAGCTTCGTGCTGGTTTTGCTGAGATAGGAGATGAAATTTTTACCAAGACTGGCTGTAGCTTTATCTCTGAAAATAGTCACTTTAGAGGTAAATAAATTTGGAGTACTTGCGATGGCGATCGCGTCTTCTTCGGATATGGCTGATTCGATAATTTCTTGGGTTGAATCCTTTACTATGTCTTGGATTGCTAGCTCTTGAGTGAATTCGCAATCGCCGGTTATGAGATATATTTGGTTCTTCATATATCGCCTAGATATTTCAAGTTTTGCAAATCAGATTACATCTTAATTTGATTTTTTTGTAAAACTGGAAATAGCGATTTCCACCAAAAGCTTCAATCGAACAGAAAAATTTGCTTTGAACTGTACAATCTCGTTCCTCTAACGATATTTATTGTAAAGTTGATTATCGTGTTAATGATAACAATATTGTCATGCGTTTACGGGCTTGGGGACCAAATGTTGAGGTCATTTTACCTTTGGATTTACGACAACGTATGAAAAGAGAGATGGAAGCGACTTATAAACTTTATGTATAAAAGAGGAGTTAGGAGTTAGGAATTAGAAGTTGGGAGTTAAGAGTTATTTTTCTCCTTGTTACCTTCTCTTATTTACCTTTAACCTTTGACCTCCCAATCTCTAACCTCTAACCTTTGACATTTGACCTTTGTTTTTTAGCTAAGTAAGTCGGCACAAATAAAACTAACCATGTAACAGAATGTAAATAGCCATCAAACCCCTGAGATTGCTTCGTTTCACTCGCAATGACATACCTTGATTTTTTAACGCCGACTTACTTAATATGAATTTGAGCGCTACAGAAAATCCTTTATTGACTCATCGTTTTGAACAAGCTTTAGTTTATGCTTCGAGGTTGCACCACAAACAAATTAGAAAAGGAAGCAATATTCCATGAAGCTATCCCACTAAGGCACTTACTGGATTTTTGCTTTTATTTGTGATAACGAAATTCACTAATTCCTTTAATTTTGGGTGTTGCACTAGTAACATAGGATACTATACTACGATTGGGTGTAATATGAATGCCTGCACCATAACGGGTGCTTAAATTTAGTGCATTGATTATTCCAGAAGTATTGAGACCGCGACCGTTAACATATTCAAAGCTGAAATCACGGTGTCCGGTAATCGGATCAACAATTTCTGTAAGACGATATAGAACAGATTTATTTTTTAAAGTTCCCATTGCTACCATATAAATATCACCTGTTTCAGCTTCAGGAATAAAATTAATTGTTTCCCATTCGTGCCATTCGGTTCCATCTGGAAGATCGTCCTCATGCCAGAAGTCTAAAAGATGCCACTTTGGTTTTTCATTTGTCCCATCTGTGGAATCAGAGATAAAGAACCATCCGCTTTCGTCATCCTTTGAACCTCGTCGCACAAAAAGCAAGTGCTTATCACCTTGAAGACGTACTGCTGCTACTGCTGCTGCTCTTGAAGTGATTTGTTTTCCTGAAACTGAATAATTTAATTCACCGCGACTATTATCAATAACTAATTGATTAACTAACCTGTCTTGTGTATTTTTTGACAAATCTGATGGATTTCGTAAATCCATAACCTGAATGAGAGCATTACATTTTTTACCTGAATCACAGTCAGCAGCGACAAAAAGCATCGATCCAAGAGCTTGTATCCCACCTGCATGGTTAACTTCAGGTATACGATGGTAGAAATAATCACTACTATTATCTGAAGTCCTTGAAGATGCCCATTTCCAAGCATCCCCATCGCTTTGAATTCCATCAAATCGGGCAACATATATAGCTGCATCACCAATGTCACGAGCATTACGAGAAAGAGCTAAAAGATTCTCATTCTCTTCTCCAGCAATACGTGCTACAGATTGAATATGGTCTCTTTTCTTCGTAAAAGGATTAAAATAGAAGTCATCAGGTTTCTTTTCATTAATTGAAAACTCTTTAGGAATAAAGGAGAAATCGTGTCTCTTGTTCTTTCTTATACCACCAGATCCACTGGCTCGCTTGAATGTTGCTTGTACATCATTCAATGCGGGTATGACACCATATTCTCCATAAGTACCAGTTGTATCTGCCCGCAGAGTCTTCAGTCGTAAGTCTTCGGGAAGAACTTTTCCTGTTAATTTCAGGCTTGCGAAAGAAACAATTGCATCATCGTCATAATACATACGAAACTTGCCAAACTCTCCTTTCTGTAAAGCTCTCAAAATTTCCTCGGAACTGTAAGTATCTAAAAGATTAATTGTAATTTTACTAACTTTATCTAATGGTAGATTTTTAATCTTTGGAGAAATAACGTAGCGTAATCCTTCAATTCCAACGGTGTCACCATTAACACCTAATCTAGGGTTTAATTCTATAGTTAATGTAGCAGATGTAATTGATTCAGCCCGTTTAAAGGCTGATATGTCTGGATTGTGGGTAAAATCAAATGTCCACCAGGTACGCTCATCCAACCCATCTCCCACAATTGGGGCACGTTCATTATTGCCACTAATTTCAAAATTGTTGTTGATCGCCTTTTCTGGTCGTGTTGCTGTAGGTGGTGTTTGACTACCACTAACAGTGGCAGTAATGGTAGCTTTAGTGGAAGTGTTTTGAGCTAGCTTTCCAATAAACGGTGTTGTTCCTAATGTTGTTATTGTTAAAAAACCAGTTAAAAGATATTTAAACATTTAACCTTTTCCTTTGTTGACTGATTAATAATTAAGACCATGCATAATAGAGGAAGAGATTGAGGTACTCTACTATGCAATATCCATACTGTGAGTCTAGAAAGATTCACAAAAACGCTGAACTAATAGGTACTTACCCTATTGCTAAGCTCTTACAGAATCCAGTTCAAATTTATACCTAGCTTCATGTCCATCAGGTATAGGACCCCAAAGCCAAAGTTCTCCACGATTTTCTGTATCTCCTGAACATATATATTTTCCAGAAAACTGATGTTTAAGATAGTGATAACCATCTCCGGTATCAATCAGTTCAAATTTATATCTAGCTTCATGTCCTTCAGGTATAGGACCCCAAAGCCAAAGTTCTCCACGATTTTTTGTATCTCCTGAACATATATATTTTCCAGAAAACTGATGTTCAAGATAGTGATATCCATCCCCTGTATCAATTAGCTTAAATTTATACCTTGATTCATGACCATCGGGAATTGGACTCCACAACCATATATCACCTCTATTATCTGTGTCTCCAGAGCATATATATTTCCCGGAAAACTGTTGCTTGAGGTAATGATACTCGGAATTAGACTGTGCTAAAGTTTTTCTTCCAATCGACCCAAATGTAACCAATGCGGTACTTAAGCCCAGTAATTGGATAAACTGTCTACGACTTCTATGGGTCATGTTAAAAAAGTCAGTTTTCATAGAAAAATTCGTGCTGATTGATTTTTAATTTCATCATTATCGATAGTTAAATCACTATCAACTAAATCCTTATACCCCCTCACTCACCTATTTTTTATGTAAACTTTTATTTAATATCCCTTAATATTTATTAATATAATTCTGGTTCTAATTCCCGGAATTATTTAGAATCAAGTAAATCCAAAGCTTAAAAACTTTTGCTAACAGAATTATTTGAGTTTGATTTCATATTGCAGAATTAGGGCTATGAGCTAAAAAGAAAGCACCGTCCGCAAAGTCCCAGTAAAAACAGTATTTGCTTGAGTATTTCCGGGGTCAGTAATCACCTGTAATATAGGCGAAACCGATAAATTATCATTTACTCTTAATCTATAAAATGCTTCATAATTAGTTTGAGTGCTATCAAATAAACCAAGAAGATTATCTGTTTCTTGAAAAATCAAAGGTTGTCCTACACTAATCCCAAATAAGTCACTTTCTGCAAACAAATCTTTAAATAAAATACCTGTTGACCAAGAAGTTGGTTTAATATCACCAGGGAAGTTAAATGCATAACCGAAGCGACCGAAGAATCCTAGTTTTTTACCAAGAGCAACTTCTAAATTGGTACCGATAACATCATATTCTTCACTACTTTGGGTTCCTCCGCTATATTGAAAGCGAATTGCGAAAGTTTTAGCAGGAGAAATCTCGAGTTCAACTACTCCCAGATTTGGGTCTTCAAATACACCTTCATTATTATCCCTATTAACAATAATAGAATTAACAATGGCTGCTTGTTGCGACCGATAAGCGGCTCTAAATGCGAATGCGCTTTTATCAGGATTCCAACTTACTGCTGCTCCAGCACCAGGTAAATCGTTTGCAAGTAGTAGTTGATTGTTAACTAAACCATAAGTTGAAAAGTTTGTCGCATCGTTGTTCGCATAGCTGTTTCTATCTACGTAGTCAGAAACATAGCCTTGGGGAAATATTGATACTCTTAGGTCATTAAATACTGGAAAGGTGTAGCTGAGTCGGTTTAATTCTAAGCCAGAACCCCCACTAATCGAATAATCCAAAGTACTGTTGATTTGTAAAAAGGAATTGATTTCTCTGGTAGTATCAATTGCATCAACTAAATTTTGACGAATTTGCAATGCTTGTTCTACAGAAGCACCTGCTTCTAAGTTCTGAGTGGCAATATTTCCCGATAAAGTATCTCTAATTTCTTCTACGTTATCAAGTTGGGACAATCCCAAACCCAAATCGTCTAAGTTGACTTCTAAGGTGTCAAGGGGAAAAGAAAGTAGTTCAAAATTCTCTCGTGTCAAATTCTCGCCAAAGTTTACTAAGCGATTTCTATAGTCTCCTTCTTCTCTTTGCACAAATCCTGCTGCGTCATTAATGTTGCTTGTGCTTCCTGCTTGCATTTGAGTCAGTAGCAAGTCTTCACCCGTAAAACTGGTTTCCAAATTTAAGCGAGTGCGATGAAAGAAAGTAGTATTGGGATTATCTGCGTCGGATTGACTACCTCCGTTTAAAGCAAAAATTGCTTGTCCCCTAAGTTTGGTGGTAGTAGAAAATTGATTGGCTTCTAATTGTGCTGCACTTGCTTCTACAGTATCTACGCGATTTCGTAAGGTAGTTAATTCTGCTGAAAATTCCGATTGTAATCGTTGCAAAATTACTAAATCTTCTTGGGATACTTTGTCTTTAAGTCCTTCTGCAATTAATTCTTCAATTCGACCTAGAGCAGCATTTAAACCCGCAGCAAATTCATAGCGAGTCATAGCACGATTTCCTTTGTAGGTTCTATCGGAATAGCCAATAATAACGTTGTAGCGCTCTAATAGAGATTTTAATGCTTGGAAAGCCCAGTCGTCGGGTTGTACATCTGTTAGTTGACTTACTGTATGTTGTTGAGTTTTTATTTCATTAGAATTATCAAGCTCAATTACCGGGGTTTGTGCATTAGTTAAAGTACCCGGAATAATTAGACCAAGAACAATTAAGCTACTGCTAAAATAAGAAGTTATACGATTCATTTTTATTCTATTCCTATAAAAACTTGAAATGATAGTTTAAAAAACGAAATTACTGGAATCGTTCAATGCTGCGACCGAAACGTTATCGAGCAGAACGAAAGGTACGGGTCTAAATAAATCACTAGCCGCACCATCGGGGTCTATTTGAAGTACCGCAAGACTATCACTTGCTTGTTTAAAGCCCAAGAATCCATCTGTAATAGGGTCGGAACCTGCATACCCCAAGCTTTGGAGTAAGTCGGTAACAACAATTTTATCGTCACCAACCGTAAAGTCGGTAATTAAGTCACCAGTATCTGCAATATTGTTGTAAATAAACACATCGTTACCGTTACCTCCGGTGAGTATATCGCTACCTGGGGTACCATTAATTGTCCCTAAGCTTCCCGGTACAAATGATTCATTTCCTAATCCCCCTGTAATTGAATCATCTCCATCACCACCAGAAATTACATTGTCGCCAGAGTTACCGTTGATAATATTGTTGAGTTCATTACCCGTACCGTTTAAAGCAGCAGTGCCTTCAAGCAAGTTTAAATTCTCTAAGTTTGCACCCAAGGTATAGTCGATAGCAGAATCAACGGTATCTATACCTTGGTCAATATTTTCAATAACTACATCATTGACACTTTCAACCCTATATGTGTCGTTGCCAGTACCCCCGGACATAGTGTCGTTACCAGTTAATCCATCGAGGTAATCATTTCCCCCCAATCCCCGAATATCGTTATTTTGAACATCTCCAAAAAGGCGATCGCTAAATTCAGAACCTTCGAGATTTTCAATTGATTGGAATACATCCCCTTGAGCATCGCCGGTGTTTTCTTGGGTGTTTGTTAAGTTTGCAGTAACTCCTTCTGTAGCGTTAAAGTAGGAGGCTGTGTCGTTATCTTCTCCACCATCAAGAATATCTGCATCCTTTCCACCAGCAATACTGTCATTACCACTAGCACCGTAAAGTGAATCAGAACCATTTCCACCGCTTAAAATATCATCCCCAGCCAAACCGTATAATTCATCATCACCTTCATCAGCAAAAATAATATCATTACCAACTTGAGAATCATCAGTATCGCCGTAAAGTTTATCGTTGCCAATACCACCGTTTAAGTAATCATCACCAATACCACCGTCAATGATATCAGCACCTTCATCACCTAAAAGATTATCGTTTCCTTTATTTCCGAAAATACTATCGCTACCTTGACGACCTGCAACCACATCATCACCAATACCACCTGAAAGGGTATCATTGCCTGAGAAAGGGTTGTCTGTTTCACTACCGTAGATAAAATCATCACCTGCATCGCCATTAATAATATCGTTTCCACTACTTCCATAAAGAACATCGTTACCGTTACCCCCTGAGAATTCTACATTAACGGCAGTATTTTCTACATAAATATTGTCATCAAATTCACCAGCATTAGCAATTATTTTGTTTACCCCTAAATAGTCTTCGCTGTGACCCAAAGCAGTTATAGTAATTTTTTCGTCACTTATTTTTCCCGTACCTTTAAGAACAAAAACTTCATCGTTATCATCATTATCAATGTCATCAGTATTAATAGGTGAGCGCAGTTTTGCTCTAGTCCCGATATTGAGGTCGAGGGTACCACCAGTAAATTTATCCGATCCTTCATTTGCAAGTATTGGTTGCTTATCGGGGCAGGGATTGATTTCAAAATCTGCTAATGTTGTGCGTGCGAAATCTCCCTCCCATTTTTTACCCAAACGTCGGAAACCTATTCTGGCATAGTAACTAAGAAAAGCATCTATTTGCCCTTCAATATCAAATAAACAACCAGGATTATAGCTTTCTAAAATCGTTTTAAATTCTGAAGGTCTTATTCTACCGTCACTTTCACCTAAATCATCAATAGATTCTCCTTGGTCTTCAAGGTCAATATTTACATCAGCTGCAATTCCACCAGTAATTTTTGCAGCAGCAAGTTTTATATCAACTCCAGGACCAGCTTCGAGCTTTCCTTCTATACTTAATTCGGGTAAGTCTTCACCATTTTCACTACGATTATCATCTACATAAAAACCGTCAAATATTTTAACTATATTGTTACCCTGAAATCCACCTTCAGCCCACTGCTGAATTCCGTTAGAATCGAAATTAAATCCCAAGTCAAGTTTTCCGAGAATTTCTCCTTCACCCAATGTTACTTTTAATATCGGCACACCTGGAATCGGAATAGAAACGGGAGCATTAGCCGAAACCTCAAAATCTACATCGAAATTAAATAAATCAACATTTTGACCTATTAACAAACCAATTGCTGATTTGGGATTTTCATATATTGGAAATGAAAATCCAATTTCTTTAAAGGTATCAATTCTTGAGTAGATATCTTTTCCTAACTCAGTTTCTTCTAAAATTTCTTTTAACTGTTTTTCAAAGTCTGAAATCGATGCTAATTCTGAAAAAGCAGGTATTTTTGCTTCGTTTATTAAAGAAGTTTCAGAAGTTAAATCAAAGTTAGCCAAATCTACTGTACCAAGATTAATACCTACATCTTCTGATGAATTAGCATCAAGACTATTAACAATTTGAGATAATTTATCAATAGATTCAATAGTTTTAAGTGCTTTCTCAACATCATCTGGGTTCGAGTTGCTATTACCTATTGGATTATTAAACTGACGAGCTAAACCAAGTAAATTATGGTCTTTACCTCCCAAACCCAGTTTTTTAAGTATTGCAATTTCATCTGTTAAAAAACTAGTCGCTTTTCCGATCGGCTTTGTAATTTTTTGAATTGGATTGACAATGGGCTTAATAAATTTAGTTAGGGATGAATCCAAAAATATAGTAGTATTATCAAATTTAATTTTTGGTATAGCACCTTCTGCGAATTGCCATTGTATACTTAAGTCAGCACCAATATCAGGTAAAACAGCACCAGGAATATCAGAAATAAATCCTAGATTAATATCAGCAGAACCTGTTGGGGTAAAGTTAAGGTTATTTAACTCGTTAAGGGTTAATTTTCCATCATTTCCATCATCCAAATCAATCCCAAAATTAAGCTCAGTTCCTTTATCTTCTGCATTAACTTTTAAAAATCCAAATGTAGCTGATGTTTTTGGAAGATTCGGTTTTAAAGCAATCTCTAACTCATTACCAGGTGATGTACTAAGGAAAAAATCATTATCTTGATTAATACCGAAACCTAAATTGAAACTATAGTCTAAATCAGTTGTTAATTTCGGGTTACCTTCAAGAGCTAAACCTAGTTGCGGTAAACCAATATTTTGTGGAAGAGATATATCTGTTATTTTCTTTGTACCTCCTAATTTAGTATTGATTGTTAGATTACCAGATGAATCATCAATTTGAATATCATTAGGAGAGATGTTTCCATCATTATTGAAATCATGAAGTATCTTTAACCCATCATTACCTAAAGCTTGAAATAACGCATTTTGTATTTCTGATTTTGTCACAGCATTATTCCCACTAAAATTTTCCTTGACTTTATTGTATATATCGTCTAGAAATTTTCCCGAACCTTCTTCAATTGCTTTTTGAGCAAAGTCTGTGCCAAACAATAGTAAACCACCAACAAAATCAGGAATATTCTCGATATTTTCACCCTGATATATTTTGTTTAATATATTTTCTTGAATATTTTCAAATATACTTTCAAGACCACTTAATATTTGATTTATATCAAAAGTAGGTTCTGCTTGTTCTACTTTAATAACTTCTCCATCTAGTGTAATTTTTGCTGCATCATCTTCATTTATTAAAGCCTGAATTGTCGTTTCATCTAATTCTACAGCTTGAACTACTGCGGAAAAAATCTCCCCCTCATCACCAGCAGTATCAATTTCATTTATATTCGCATCAACAAAATGACCAATTTCTTCTAATAAAACATCAAATATTGCTCCAGAATTTAAACTATTCTGTGAAATATACTCCTCAGATAAATAAATCTTATTCGTAGATACAGCAAACGCTCCATTCGCACCATTTAACTCTTCCTGAGAGCGAATTTCAATCTCTGGGAGCGCTTCAAAGTCACCATTTAACCAACTTTGACGAAAATAATTTAATTTATCAGCATCAAAACTATTACCGAATATTGAAGTTACCTTTTCTAAAAAATCATTACTTTCTGCAAATCGATTTAAAAACTGTTGCGAACTTATAATAGCTTTCTCTAAAACAGATTGAGAATCTTCATCAAGTGTTACAGGTCTAGCGACTGGATGAATTCTATCTTTTAATAACATAAGCTTTGATTTCTAAATAAAAAGGAACAACTAAGTGTATAGTGTGTCGATTCGCAACCTTTACTACTTTTATAGCTGTGAACTACTGAATGCGCTTTAAAAACCTAATTTTGTTGAAAATATAGTTATGTAATTGATAATAGAAATCTGAACTCACAAAATTGCGTTACTCCCTTCTGGAGCTTAGTTGCGAATGTTGGGAGCAAGGCTAGGTTTTGTGCTAATAAAACCATCAGTAACCCAATAGGTATCGTTAGGATTTGTAATATTACTGGAAACTTCATAAGTTAACTCCTAAATTAGAGACTGAGGCGTTGAATTCTATGATTTAACCCAATCGACTATCTAAATCCTTCTTCCTCCTCACTCACCTATTTTTTATGTAAACTTTTATTTAATATTTCTTAATATTTATTTACATAATTCTGGTTCTAATTCCCGGAATCATGTAAATATATCGTCTTGCAAACAAGAGCCTTCCTAATGGAGTTAGAATCTCTAATTAGTAATTTTCTGCAATCTCACAAACTTTACTGTGAGATAAAAAAGCGAATTCCTGACATTCATCAAGACATTCATCATCAGGTATATCAGATACTTTTATCTGAGGCATCTAATGTACATGATGAAGATGAATTGCAAAAATTCCTTACACAGTTATGCTTGGATAATTTGTTGAAAAAAGGAATATATCAAAGGATAGATATTTTAGCTATTAATGCTAAAAGAATAGGTCAAATACTTCATGAACAGAAACAACAATTGTACCCACCAAAAACAGAAGAGTATCTATCAGCTTGTCAGCAATTGTTTTATGCTACTCGACTTTCCGGTAAAGCGAAGCGTCCTTATTTAAATTATCGAACGTCAAATTATTATCCAGATATTGTCCATGAATATGAGATACGAGTATGGCGCTTTATCTGTGAGAAAATAACATATTTTGACCACAGTAACAGTCACAATCAAAATAATTCAAGCATCAGTCACTTTATGAATTGGCTTAATGGTTGTTCAAAGAATCTTTTCTTAAAAGCTCTTGATAAGCACAAAAGAATAGCACCAAGTTTACTACTGATTGAAGACAACCCAAATGACAATGATTACACAAATATACCTGATACCAAACAAGAACTCACATTATCTGCAAAAATTATTAATCTGATTAAGCAAGATGAGGCGGGAATTTTTAAAAGTGAGTATATTAGAGATAAGCCACATTCTAATTTTAGAGCAGTTGTAATTCTGTTATGTGATGGTCATAAAATGAAAAATATTGCGGAACAGTTTGATGTGCCACTGCAATCTTTACACACTTTCTATAAACGTTGTATCAACAAATACAGGGACTATATTCAAGATAATCTTTAATAATAATTATATTAAAGAAAATATTTAAAATTCACCTTGCACAAAATACTAATTAGCTATGATAAACACTAACTCTTCTTCTGGTATAAGAGCAATGCTACCTCCAGAAGCTCAATTAATAGCAGAAAAATTTCAGCGCTATCAAGATAATTTTCAAAAAGGCAACCAGGTCTATCGTAATACATTAGCAGTATATTCTGTAAATTTATATTTACAAAGTCTTGGATTTGAAACTGATTTAGAAGCAAGTAATAGTTGGGATTTTGTGTCGCAAACCTTAATGGATGTAGCAGATTTAGAAATAAAAGATTATGGCAAGATAGAATGTAGACCTGTATTTCCAAAGGAAGAGTTTATTCAAATTCCAGAAGAGGCTTGGTTTGAAAGCACTTACTGTATTGCTGTGGAAATAGAAGAGATAGCTACAGAAGCAAAATTACTGGGATTTGTAGAAAAAGCCACAATAGAAAAAATTTCGCAACCGCAGTTACGTCCCCTTGAAGAATTACCAGAGTTATTACAACAAAATATAAATAAAATTAAACTTAGTGAATGGCTTGAAGGAATTTTTCAAAAAGACTGGGAGCCAACAGAAAAAGTATTAGCTTATAGACGAGAATCGACTTTGGGGAAACCCCGAACCGATAAAAAACAACCAGTCAGCCGAACCAAAAAAATAGACTTAGGATTATTAATAAATAAAAAATCTGTAGCTTTAGTTGTTACAATCACACCACAAACAGATGATAAAACAGAAGTACTAGTACAAGTTATTCCTATGGATAGATATGAGTATCTACCTCCTGGTATAGGATTAAACATTATGCTTGAGTCTGAAACAGCGGAAATAAGGGCAAGAGAGACTGACAATATAATTCAATTAAAATTTATTGAACCTCCCCGAAGCCAATTTACCGTTCAAGTTTCGTTAGTCGATGCTGTTGTCACTGAAAATTTCATTATCTAAATTGTTGATGATTTGGCTGTAGTAGTTCGCTTAACAGATTTGGTTATGATTTAGACGTAGAGCATTAAAACTCCGTAACCTGCCTCTGTAAAAAGAGGCACGTAGCATCTACCACAAAATCACAATGGAAAAACTGGTTATTTTTCAGCCTAATGATGGTGATTTTTTCGACCAGGGATTTAAGAGAATTAATATTCTGGTTTATTTGAATCGTGGAAATAATCAAGTAGATTTTCAACGTTTAACAGGGAAATTACCTCCAGCTCCCTACATAGCGAAATTATTTGAAAGTTGGCGCGAAAAATACCAAATTCTACTAGATAACCTTCCATCTAATAATTTTCAAAGAGGTTTTGTAGATGCTCAGGTGACTCACGTCTCTTTCAAAGATTTCAATGATGATACTGCTGTTTTACGTGATGATTTAAATGAGTGGCTTGATTCAGAAATATTTATCCCTACCAAGAAAGATTTAGAAAAAATTCTTCAATTAACTCCTCAAGATGAAATTCGATTTATAATTCAAACTGTTGCGGTATCATCAGCAAAAACTCAAAATATTTTACATAGACTTCCTTGGTATTGGTGGAACCTATTTCCAAATCACTACAAAATTGAATTTGCCATCAGCCTGAATGACTATCCACCGAGTTTTATTAATCAAGAAAATACCTCGACTTGGGAAAATAGGAGACTAAGAAGAGTAAGAATTTTAGGAATTTTTGGAAATTCTGAAAACAGTGAAGGTTATGGAGATATTGATGTTGAAACTGACCAAAAACTAATTAAAGATTTACGAAGAAAAGGAGCATCTCCTAGATTTTTACATCAACCAAAACGTTCCGAATTTACAGAACTTTGGGATGATGCTTTCGATATCATATGTTTTTCAGGTCATAGCGATAGCAAAGAAGATTGTTCAACTGGCTGGTTAAAAATCAATCCAGATAAAGAAAGACTTGAAATTAAAGAACTTAGAAAAGCTCTGAGAAAAGCTAGAGATAACGGATTGCAGCTAGTAATTTTTAATTCCTGTAATGGACTGGGTTTAGCTCAAGCAATTGCCGATTTAAATATTCCTCAAATAATTGTGTGGCGAGAATCTGTACCAGATATAGTAGCGCAAAGATTTCTATTTTATTTTCTTCAGTCTTTTGGTTGTGGCAATTCATTATACCAATCAGTGCGAGAAGCAAGGGAAAAGTTACAGCTTGAAGGATTAGAAAAAAAATTACCAGGAGTAACAGCGTTACCCGTAATTGTGGATAATTCAGGTAAGAAACCTGTCACATGGAACCAAATCCGACGTACTGGTGGCAAAATTATTGGAGAACCAAATCAAGCATCCATATCCAAGGAAGAGTCCAGAAATCGCCAAACCTTACTCAACAAACTTAATAATTGCTGGATTAAACCAATTTTAGAAAACCAACTACAAAATCAACTAAGAATTGAATTAGGTTTACAACAACAGCCAGATGCTTTAAATTTACCTAGTAGAATTGCATTTGAAACACCTCAACAACATAGACTAAATCTTTCTTTAGGTACAAGAGCAATTGATGTATTTGACGAATTGAATAGTAGTGGTGAAATTACAACGGGACGAACATTACTGATTTTGGGGGAACCAGGTTCTGGTAAAACCACAACTCTTTTAGAAATTGCTCGGGATTTGATTGCAGATACTCTCGAAGATGAAAATTTACCAATTCCTGTAGTGCTTAATCTTTCTAGTTGGGGCAGTTTTCGGGGAAATCAAACTTTTGTTAATTGGTTAGTAGAGCAACTCCATATAGAATATCAGATTCCAAAACTTCAGGGAAACGATTGGATAAAAAATCAAAAACTGTTGCTCTTACTTGATGGCTTAGATGAAGTAAAAGCAGAAAGACGCTTGTTATGCATTAGAAAAATTAATGAATTCATAATAGAAAATAATCAAGCCGAAGTTATTGTCTGTAGTCGCATTCAAGATTACAATTTTCTCTCAGAAAGATTTCAATTTCAAGCAGCAATTTATATTGAACCCTTAACAACAGAGCAAATTAATCGCTATTTACATCAAGGAGGAGAGCAACTTGCAACAGTTAAAACATTGCTGCAAGAAGATAAAAATCTGCTTTCTTTAGCTACAAATCCTTTAATGCTAAATATCATAACTATTGCTTGTCAGGAAATGTATTTACAAGAACTGCAAGCAATAAATTCGGGAGAAGAAAGAATTCAAAACCTGTTTAAAAATTATATAAATAGGATGTTTGAACGAAGAACTGTTCGTCAGAAATATCCAAAAAAAAACTCTTTGGATTATTTAATATGGTTAGCTCGTAGAATGGAAGAAAATTCTCAGAGTAAACTTCTTATTGAACAAATACAACCCGATTGGTTGCAAACTAATATTCAGAAGCGGACATATAATTTTGGAATAAGAGTAATTTTTGGAATTATTGGCGGACTAGCAATGACATTACATTTTGGTACGCAAGTAACAAGTGATTTAGTGTCTTTAACTTTCCTGGCAATACCTTCAATAATATCTGGTGTAATATCTTCACTTATATCTGGATTAATACCAGGACTATTCTCCGGAATATTCTGCGGTTTAATTTACGTATTAATCACATTTCTTATGACATGGCAAAATCTTTCTCATGAAATAGCTAAAAATTATATGACTTTCCTATCGCCATTACTTATTGATGGAGTTGTTTTTGGTCTATTTTTAGCATTAGGCTTAAGAAGCATTACTATCACAATAGTGGATACAATTAGATGGTCTTATTCTAGAGCATTAAGTTTTATAAAATATGGCTTACTTTTAGGTTCACTTTATGTAGGAATACGCCTAATTGTGATTAGAACATATTATAAAAATAACGGTTTTCATTATATTTTATATGAACTATTAATTTTTTCTCTAATTTCTGGAATAATTGGTGGATTAAGTAAAGGTCGAGAGATAGATACAACAGATAAAGCTAATCAAGGAATAGTTAGATCGGCTAAGTATTCGATGCGTTTTTTTTTAATTTTTATACCATTAGGAATGATTTTAGGCATTCCTTATTCAGAAAGTAATACTCATGAAGTAATTAGTATAGGTTTAGCTGTTGGATTGCTTGCTGGATTGGCTGGTGGACAATTTTCTGGCTTAGTTGTAATAAAACACTTAACGCTACGATTTATTCTATGGGTAAATGGTTATATCCCTTTAAAATTTGCCCACTTCCTTGATTACGCTGCGGAAAGAGTTTTGCTAAAAAAATCTGGTGGAGGCTATATTTTCTACCATCGTTCGCTTTTGGAATATTTTGCTTCTTTACAGAAAAGGGACTTTACTATGGGTAATTGAGTAAGTCATGCTTTACAGATAAGCTAAAAAACCTGCACCTGTAAGGGTGTAAGTCGGGGGACTGAAAACTGGAGTGGTTAAAGTGCCCCACTCCGATAAAATTCAAATATTTGAGTTGTATAATTCAATCACTTTAAAATACCAAGCTCGTGCCTTGCTTCCTTGAATTGGAGTAAGATTATCAAATATTTCTTGCATTTGAAAGCGTTCCATATTTGGAATTACCGAAGCACACCAATCAAATGCATCTACCGGTGATTCCCATATCTGATAAATCGGTGGAGTTTTATCTTGTCTTATACACCAGCTTGTAATTCTACTCCTCAGAGCAAGATTAGCATCAAGACATTGCTTTACATCCACCTCAGCACAGTTAAGTTTTTCAAGTAAATCACCGAGAAATTCCCTTCCTCCAAGATGATATGCTCCACCTTCCATACAAGCAGCTTGAACGCATTCAGACATTTTGCTAATGATGGTTTGAGCATTTGCACCATAAGAGAGTAAACCATCAAACAGCGCGATCGCCATTTTAGTTTTACCGGCTGCAATAGTGCGAACGAGTTCGGTGATTTGTTCATCGCTAACCTGTCCGCATAGCTTGTAAACCCATTCCGGTGATACTTCTAGTAAGTTTGCCTGCTCCAGCATTTTGATAGCATCTCTAAGATGACCTTTGCTAAGTTTGGCGATTACTTCCAACGATTGTGGTTGATATTTAATATCCTCTGACTTGCATATCTTTTTAAGATGTGCAGTAATTTGAGTTAACTCTACCGTATTGAAGTCATACCGGAAAGCACGAGATATGATTGTGGTCGGAATTTTGTTAACTTCGGTGGTGCATAGGATAAATATTGCTTTTGGTGGTGGTTCCTCTAATGTTTTTAGCAAAGCTTTAAAACTAGCACTACTCAGAGCGTGAACTTCATCAATGATTGTGATGCGATATCTGTAGTGGGGAGCAAGATGAGAGGCTTTGATATTTTCTAAAGTGTTATCTACTCCAGTGTTGGAAGCTGCATCAATTTCAATTATGTCCAGTTGAGGAGAGATACAGCTTTGACATTTACCGCACGGTTTGATTGTGGGTTTATTTGATTTCACACAATTTAGGGTTTTAGAATAAGCACGAGCAGTGCTAGTTTTACCAATTCCATGTGGTCCAACAAATAAGTAGATTTGGTTTATTTTGTCAGACCTACAGATTATATTTATTAGAGAATCGGTTATATGCTGTTGACCAATTATTTCGCTTAGATTAGATGGACGATATTTGTTATAAAGTGCTGTCATGTTTTTTAGATTATATTTGTATAGGTAATGCCAGGAAATTTGTTAAAAGAATGTCCAGACCAATCGCGTACAATATCTTCGCAATTAGCAATTGCTATATTGACTAATAGTCCTTGATTCATGAAACGGTTGAACCATAATTCCCAAATATCTGACTGTACTTTGCGGATGAATAAGGATTTTTCAATTTGATATAGCTCTTGCGGATAATACTTTTCCATTATTGAATATCCTAACTTATTAACTTTTGTTTTGGATTGAAAATAATATCTTTAAATACAATTAGTGCAATTACAAATTAAGAAATAAAGCCGCATTTAATACGACTTATTTATAAATAAATTGTTGTAGTTACTTGTTATTTTTTGTTAGCTTTAGATTTTAGTACTAGTTCTTTTTAATCGGTTATTTGTACTGGCATAACAAGATTTAGTTGAGGTGTTAAATTACCGATTGGTTCAATAATTACAGGTTTAACAGAATCATTAATACGGAATAGTAATTCATCCGTTTTGCAAGCTTTGACTGCATCCTGTAAATATCGAGCGTTAAATGCAATAGTAAATCGCGGTAAATTCCCTTTAACTGTTATTGCTGTTTTACCTTGTCCGGTTTTACTATGGGTAGTAATTTCGGCTTTGTTTTCTGAGTGATTGAAATCAAATCTTATAGTTGGAGCTTTACGCTCTCCTACAGTGTTGAGGATATTTAAACACTTGTTTAATGCAGCACGTTCAAGGGTAAATTCATAATCAAATGATTGAGGGATAATATTATGGTATTGGGGATAATCACCTTCTAATGTTCTCGAATATATAGTAATATTTTCTTCAAATGTCGCAAATAAATTACCTTTTTGTACGAATATCCACATATTATTGAAAGGATATTCTTCAATTGTTTTGTAAATAATATCTAATCCGCAAGTTGGAATAGTTGTGTGTAATTCTATGGATTTATCTAAACATTCTTCCTCACTTGATACATGAGATAATCTGTGAGCATCAGTAGAAGCTAATTGCCATGTCTTATCTTTGATTCTCAGATTAGCTCCGGTAATAATTTGTTTGCATTCATCAGTAGAAATTGCATAAGCTACACTACCTATCCCCGATGAAGAAGCTATAAGTTTTGAAATTCCACGCAATAAATTAGCTAATGGTATAAGTAGTGTAGCTTATGC
>JBCBPQ010000111.1:0-21312 GCA_039820645.1 Cyanobacteria bacterium J06633_8
CAACGTAATAAAACGTCGCGGTCGCGTAATGGTTATTTGTCAAAATCCCAAGCACAAACAAAGACAAGGATAAACTGTCTGTGCAGGTGGGTTAATAAAGCGACTAGTCTAAAATAATTGAGATTTGACTTAAGAGCTATCAGAGTTCAGATTTGTCTTGAAGTACTGAGACATCTGAATTATGAAGAGTCGGTATAGATGAAAGAACAAATATGAGGAGATTTCTATAATGGCACGTATTGCCGGAGTAGACTTACCACGCGATAAGCGTGTTGAAATAGGTCTAACCTACATTTTCGGAATCGGCTTAACAAGCGCGAAAAAAATTCTAGCTAGTACGGGTGTAAATCCAGACACCAGAGTTAAAGAGTTAAGCGATAGTGATGTCGCAGCTTTAAGAGCAGAAGTAGAGAAGAATTACCAGGTTGAAGGTGACTTGAGACGCTGGGAAGCTATGAATATCAAACGTTTAGTTGATATTGGTACTTACAGAGGTCGTCGTCATCGTATGGGCTTGCCAGTTAGAGGTCAAAGGACCCGTACTAATGCTAGAACCCGTCGGGGTAGAAGACAAACAGTAGCTGGTAAGAAGAAGGCACCAGGTAAATAAAATATAAATAAAATAATTAATTACCTGATTAATTATTTTTACCTATTGGCAGGATAATCGATTTTCTAGGTTAATTCAACTATAACGATATGGCGCGACAATCAGCAAAAAAAGGCGGAAGCAGAAAGCAGAAACGTAACGTACCGTCGGGAATAGGCTATATTCAGTCTACTTTCAATAATAGTATCGTCACAATTACCGACCCTAACGGAGATGTAGTTTCTTGGGCTTCTGCTGGTTCGAGTGGTTTTAAAGGAGCAAAGAAAGGAACTCCTTTTGCAGCTCAAACAGCAGCAGAAAGTGCAGCAAGAAGGGCTATGGATCAAGGTATGCGTCAGATAGAAGTGATGGTCAGCGGTCCCGGAGCAGGTAGAGAAACTGCGATTAGGGCAATTCAGGGAGCAGGATTGGAAATAACCTTAATTCGTGATATTACCCCAATTCCCCATAATGGTTGCCGCCCACCAAAAAGACGTAGAGTTTAAATACATTAGTTGGCTATGGCTTTCGGCGATAGGTTTTTATTTATCTAATTATCTATTGTGCCGATTTTGCTCTCTTTGACAAAAGGCAATAATTTGATATTACATCTATCTTAAAGTTGTCAGTTCCCCTCACTCTAGAAAGTGGCCGTCCGTAGAAATTAAATAGTGATAGTATCAAAAGCTAGTTAATTTCGTATATTGATTAAGAATAAATCAAGTCCCTAAGCGAGTTGAGTTATCAATTTCAGATAATTTTCCCTCCGCTTGTGGCAATTTAATTTCATTAGAGGTGGGTAATAATTTATAATTGCCTGCCGCTATAAGACCTGATTCAGAAGGGAGGTTACTCCGTGGCGCAGTTTCAAATTGAATGTGTAGAATCTAATACAGAAGAAAGTCGGAGCCACTATTCTAAATTTGTTTTAGAGCCTTTAGAGAGGGGTCAAGGAATTACAGTTGGCAACGCTCTGAGACGGGTTTTACTAGCCAATTTAGAAGGCACATCGGTTACAGCAGTAAGAATTGCGGGAGTAACCCATGAGTTTGCCACCGTTAGAGGTGTGCGTGAAGATGTGCTAGAAATCCTCATGAGAATGAAAGAACTTATTCTCAAAAGCCATTCACCTCAACCCCAGATTGGTAGATTACTTGTTAATGGTCCTGCAACAGTTACCGCAGCACACTTCGATTTACCTAGTGAAGTAGAAGTTATAGACCAGACTCAGTACATAGCTACCTTAGCAGAGGGTGGCAGGCTGGAAATGGAATTTAGGATTGAAAAAGGAAAAGGCTATCGCACTGTAGAAAGAGGTCGTGAAGAAGCTACATCCTTAGACTTTCTGCAAATAGATTCAATTTTTATGCCGGTGCGGAAAGTTAATTATAGTGTCGAAGAAACTCGTGGAGAAAACGGGTATCCGAAAGATAGACTGCTTTTAGAAGTTTGGACAAACGGTAGTATTGCTCCACAAGAAGCTCTTTCTTCTGCTGCTGGGATTTTAGTAGATTTATTTAATCCACTGAAAAATATTGAAATTAACCCAGAGGATACAGTTTCAGAAATTGACCAAGATCCAACCGCTCAAATACCTATCGAAGAATTGCAGCTTTCCGTGCGAGCTTATAACTGCTTGAAACGGGCGCAAGTCAACTCGGTAGCGGATTTATTGGATTATACCCAAGAAGACCTTTTAGAAATAAAGAACTTTGGTCAAAAGTCAGCTGAAGAAGTAGTAGAAGCCCTACAGCGACGTTTGGGTATTACACTGCCTACAGAAAGGGCTTCAAAGCACGCCTAAATTAAACAATTCATAATTAACCTAGATGACATCATGCGTCACCGTTCTAAACTAAAAAAACTTAGCAAACCAGCAGATCAGCGCCGTGCATTGCTTCGAGCGCTTTCTACCGAGTTGATTCGTCATGGACGAATTACTACTACTGTTACCCGTGCCAAAGTGGTAAGAGCAGAAGTAGACAAAATGATTACTTTAGCCAAAGATGGTTCCTTAAATGCCCGTCGTCAGGCTATAGGCTACCTTTACGACAAAGATTTAGTTCATGCTTTGTTTGAACAAGCTCCGACTCGATATGGAGAACGTAAAGGCGGTTATACCCGTATTTTGCATACAGTGCCTCGTCGCGGTGATAACGCTCAAATGGCAATTATTGAATTAGTTTAATTGGGTAATGGATGTAGTTTCCTGGTAAACAACATCCTTTTAATTGTATGTTAGAAAGCCGACCATTGGAACAAACTCAAAGGGTTGCCTTGGTAATCCAATATCAAGGCACTCATTTTCATGGTTGGCAATGGCAACCCAAATACCGTAGCGTTCAGGAAGAAATTGAAAAAGCGATTTCCACTGTTACCGGTCATAAAGTGACTTTACATGGTGCTGGAAGAACCGATAGTGGAGTTCACGCAGCCGCTCAAGTAGCTCATTTCAATGTAGTAAGTAAAATTCCACCATCAAAGTGGGCATCTATTTTGAATAGTTACTTACCGTCGGGTATATTGATTAGAGCTTCTGCGGGTGTTGATAATGATTGGCACGCTCGTTTTAATGCATCGTATCGACGATATCGCTATACGTTGTATAACGAGAAACTACCTAATCTATTTGTGAAACCTTTTAGTTGGCACTACTATCATGCTCCTTTAGATGAATCTTTAATTTATTCAGCACTCAAGCCGTTGATTGGAAAGCATCACTTAGCAGCTTTTCACCGCGCTAATTCTGGGCGCAAACATTCATGGGTAACTGTACAAGACGTAGAATGTTATCGTAACGGGGCTTTAGTACATATTGAAATTCAAGCAGATGGGTTTCTCTATGGTATGGTTCGTTTGTTGGTAGGAATGTTGGTTCAAGTTGCTACCGGAGAACGAACGATAGAAAATTTTACAAAAATCTGGCAGGAAGAGCGCCGAGAGGAAGTAAAATATGCGGCACCTCCGCAAGGCTTGTGCTTGTTAAGGGTAGGATACGATGAATTTCCTTTTCCTCCCGAAGTTTGGTACGATACTCAGCCCTTGTTTAGTTTTACAGATAATTTTCCTTCTGAACTTTGTAAATAAAATTTCAGATAATATTCTAAGTAAAATTACAGTACAAAAATGTAAATTTATTCTTGCATAATCCAAAATATAGTAATGAACAAAACCTATCTTCCCAATCAACAAACCGTAGAACGCGATTGGTATGTAGTCGATGCTGCCGACCAACGTCTTGGTCGTCTGGCTACTGAAATAGCAATGGTTTTACGTGGTAAAAATAAACCACAATTTACCCCTCATATGGATGCCGGGGACTTTGTAGTCGTCGTTAATGCCGAAAAAGTTGTAGTAACTGGTAAAAAGAGTTCTCAAAAACTGTATCGCCGTCACTCCGGTCGTCCTGGTGGGATGAAAACAGAAACCTTTGAACACTTACAAGGACGTTTGCCAGAACGTATCATCGAAAAAGCTGTTAAAGGTATGTTACCTAAAAATAATTTAGGGCGACAGTTATTCAAAAAACTCAAAGTTTATGCGGGTTCGGAGCATCCTCATTCCGCACAACAGCCAAAAGAATTAAAAATTGACACAATTCCAGGAGAACAAAATTAATGCAAGCAACAGAAAATGATAGCGGACGCGCCGTATACTGGGGAACTGGTCGTCGTAAGTCCTCGGTTGCAAGAGTACGTCTGGTTCCCGGTAACGGCAAAATGACCATTAATGGTAAAGAAGGCGACTTGTATTTCCAATTTAACCCCAACTACATAGGAGGAATCAAAGCTCCTTTAGAAACATTGGGATTAGAAAGCGAATACGATATTTTGGTAAGAGCTAATGGTGGTGGTTTGACCGGACAAGCAGAGGCAGTTCGTTTGGGAGTTGCCCGTGCTTTGTGTCAGCTAGACCCAGATAACCGTCCCCCCTTAAAAACTGAAGGCTATCTTTCTCGCGATCCTAGGTCAAAAGAACGTAAGAAATACGGTTTACATAAGGCTCGTAAAGCACCTCAGTACTCCAAGCGTTAATACATAGATTTCTTGCCAACTCTATATTTGAAAAATTAGAGTTAGATACGTCATAATTGATATATACTCACCATTCAGTACGAAAAATGGCAAAACCAGAAATTCATCCAGAGTGGTATCCAGAAGCCAAAGTTTACTGTAACGGTCAAGTTGTAATGACCGTTGGCTCTACCAAACCCGAATTACACGTAGATGTTTGGTCTGGAAATCACCCCTTTTATACAGGTACTCAGAAGATTATTGATACCGAAGGTCGCGTAGAACGCTTCCTACGTAAGTACGGTATGTCCAGCAGTCAAACCAAAAAGAAAGAAGAAGAAAAGGGCGACGAAAACAAAAAATAGCTACCAGGCAATACTTCAATCAAACGACTCAGCTTTACTGAGTCGGTTTTTTAGTATCAGCCTGTATAACTATTTTTTTTAAGGAGCGTTGCACCATTATGGCCGAACAATATTTGCTGGAAAAACTACAATCCGTTGAACAAACCTTTAACGAATTGACTCGTCGCTTAGGCGATCCCGATACTGCTAGAAATCCAGAAGAGTTCCAGGAAGTAGCAAAAGCCCGTTCTGGATTAGAAGAGGTAGTAAATACCTATGAAACTTGGAAAAATACCCAAGAAGAATTAAGTGGAGCGCGTGAAGTCGCCAAAGAATCCCAAAGTGACCCAGAGTTGTATGAAATGGCAACTTTGGAAGTAAAAGAACTCGAACAGACAATAGAAGAACTTGAAAGCCGTTTGAAAGTATTACTCTTGCCACGGGACCCCAATGATGAGAAAAATATCATGTTGGAAATTCGTGCGGGTACCGGTGGTGACGAAGCGAGCATCTGGGCTGGCGATTTGGTGCGTATGTACGAACGCTATGCGAGTACTCAGGGTTGGAAAGTAAAATTACTCAGCGAGTCTTTAGCTGAAATGGGCGGTTTCAAAGAAGCAGTTCTGGAAATTAAAGGCGATAGTGTCTACAGCAAACTCAAATTTGAAGCTGGAGTTCATCGAGTCCAGCGCGTACCTTTAACCGAATCTGGGGGAAGGGTTCATACATCAACCGCCACTATAGCAGTAATGCCAGAAGTAGATGATGTAGAAATCCATATTGACCCCAAAGATTACGAAATGTCTACCGCTCGTTCCGGTGGTGCTGGGGGACAAAACGTTAACAAAGTTGAGACGGCAGCAGACCTTTATCATAAACCTACTGGTATCAGAATTTTTTGTACTGAAGAACGCAGCCAGTTACAAAATAAAGAACGGGCGTTGCAAATTCTCCGTGCTAAATTGTACGAAATGAAGCTGCGCGAACAACAAGAAGCAGTAACCGATTTACGGCGATCGCAAGTTGGTACGGGTTCGCGTTCCGAGAAAATTCGTACTTACAATTACAAAGATAACCGCGCCACCGACCACCGTCTTGGTGAAAACTATTCGCTTAATCCAGTTTTAGAAGGGGATTTAGACCCAATTATCCAGTCTTGTATATCTCAAGACCAGCAAGAGCGTCTAGCAGAACTCGCTGCTTCGGTGAACAATTAATATTAATAGATAACTTTCATAATTAGGAATTGGATACAAAAGGTTTGAAATATTCCCACTCCCTAGCCATTCCTACATCGTCAGAAACCGTCTGTTGTGACATTGCTCTCAATACACACAGGCGGTTTTGCAATGCGTTATAAATTGCGTCTTCCATTTCTACAGGATAGGGATAACACTTAAACTCCCGCTCCATGATGTGATTTATTAACTGCAATCTTTTGAAATTTGGGCTATTTTCAATCAAATTTTCTACTTCCTGCTGCCAAGTCGGGAAAATGCGGTAGCTGAAAAATCCACTGCAAACCCCACCTTCTTCATTCCAGTAAGAAATACAAACCTTGTGTTTTAGTAAAGTGATTTTCTTAATTTCTTTGACATCTAAACCAGTAGCTCTCAAAGTATCTTTTGCTTCAGTTGACGAAAGAGACCATAAATCTGGTTTAATTTTATTAGCAGTGATTAAATTCTTGCCCTTTGGGCGGTATGGTTTCTTTTTAAATTTTTGACCTAACATGATGCACACCTGGGGATTACCACAAACAACCGATAAATTACTAGATTTTTGAAATTCTTAAAAATTTAGTAGATGTGAAAGAGTAACTCTTTACATCTAAAACTCAAGTTTAGATACTAAATCTATAGTTTCATAAAACGGATAAAGCTGTCAACAGGAAAATTAAACTTATAATATGAAACTGAAGTGTTTGACTTTTATAGTTAATTAGCTAGCCTTTAAACGTGGATACAAAAAGCAGACAAAAACTTATAGAAATAATCAAATTAGCTCGCGGTTCGCTAAGTCAGCGTGCTTTCGGCAAGAAATTGGGAGTTTCTGCAACAGCCGTTCAAATGTGGGAGAAAGGAGCTAAAACTCCAGACACGGAAAACTTGGCTCAAATAGCGGCTCATGCTGGCTATACTCTTGAAGAATTATTATGTTGTTTAGAAGGCAAGCCAATTCCAGAAGCTTCTGAATTGAAGGTGATTCTCAGACAAATTAATAATATGCCTTTATCTGAAGTGGCAATTATTGCTCAAGCTGCTGTTGCTCGGTTTGCTGCTTCAACTCAACCAGCAAGTGATGAGGCAAAAGCAAGCTAGTAAAAAACGATTGCTTAAATTAGTAATTTTAGTTTTCAAGGTCAATCCGATTATTTTTTAGGAAAATGATAATATTTTAAAAAATTAATTTTTTATAGTCCTGAAAGTTTAATGAATAACTTTTTAGCTATTAATCCTTTAGATTTACCTTCAGTTACTCTTTTAGAAAAACATAAATTACCTCAATTACCGGCAATTTACTTTGCAATAGCAGAAAGTGGAGAAATTCTTTATATTGGGCGCTCAATCAATATAGCGAATAGATGGCTTAGACATCATAGGTATTCCGAATTAAAAGAAATAGGAAACGTTCGTATTGCATGGTTGAGTTGCAGCGATGAATCTTTGCTTCCTCAAATAGAAGAAGCCATGATTAAACATTTTTTACCTTGTTTAAATAATACATTAGTTAAACAGTCGAAAACTAAGGTAGATAAACCTTATGTCGATAAATTAATTAAAATTATTAGGCAAGCCCGTGGCTCTATAAGTCAACGAGCATTTGGCAAGCTTTTAGGTGTTTCTCCGACTGCCGTGCAGCTTTGGGAAAAGGGAGAATCAATACCGGATACACGGAATTTAGCCCAAATAGCCGAAAGAGCAGGCTATACAATGGAAGAATTGCTTCACTATTTAGGTTTGAAGCAAACATCAGAAACCTCTGATGTGAACCAGATTATAAAACAAATTAAAGTAATGCCTTTATCTGAGGTAGCTAAAATAGCTCAAGCTACTGCTGCTCGATTCGCTGATGTAGCTGAATCTTCGAGTAATGAAGCGAAAGCCAGTTAAATTTACTAAGCAAGGTTTGTAAATTAACCAAGTTGAAAAAAAACTAAATTACATACACTAAAAGCAAAGAAGCATATCGCGTGAATCTTTCGTGATATTATGTCAACTTTAACTAATGCTTTAAACAGAATAGTAGCTTGTTGGGAAAAAAATGGTAATGAAAAACTAGTGCATGATTTAATGCCAGGATTAAGTGATGCTGAAATTGAAGAATTAGTTCAAGATTTACCAATTCAATTACCACCGGAAATTTTTGAGCTTTATCAGTGGAGAAATGGCTCTAAATATGAAGAAGATGAACAATGGTACTTACCATTACAAGATGCTGTTAAATTTTGTTTGAATAGAATTGAATATTATGAACCTCCCTTCAATGAAGGAAATATGGCAATTATTTGCCTATTTTTTTATATTTTTCCGCCCAATCCTATATCGGAACAAGCAGGCTATATATTAATTCCAGAAAGTCATGATGCTTGCCCTGTAATTTTTGAAACTATGAATTCTGAACCTTCCATTACGAGGAAGTACGCCAGTATTACAGCTATGATGCTGACGATAGCAGAGCTTATGGAAACTGAAATTGATACTTATAAAAATGATGAAAGATATCAAATTTGGCGTAAATATAACATCAGCATTATAGATAACGCATTGGCCAAGTTAACAAGCGGTATTTGCTTGCAATCTCTGGTTGAAATAGCCACAGATTTGACAATGTTTAAAGATTCTAGAACAGTAGAACCTTTGATTAACTTACTGCAAGGTTCTTCATTAGAAGTTGATGAAGTCGAACAAATGGGAATCCGAGCATTAGCAGCAAATATTTTGGGATATTCTGGGGATTCCAGGGCAATAAAGCCACTTATTGCTTCTTTGCAAGATGATTACCCAATTACTAGAAAATATGCAAGAATATCTCTGAATAAGTTAAGAAATGAGCGAGCGTCCAATATTTCATGAAGCGCATTAATCGAATAATTACATAAACCTATTAAGAGACGTTACACAACAACGTCTCTTAATTATTTGCAAAATTTTAACAATTTCTTCCTTTACAACAATTCCAACACGAAAATTGTAGTTAAATTTTGTTAAGATTGGACACAATAGAAGGCGCATTCCCTTACTGAAACCATCCCTTACCTTGGAGATACTTGATGCTACGACTAGAACATATCAGTAAAATTTATCCCACAGGCGAAGTTCTCAAGGATGTCAACTGGGAAGTTAAAAATGGCGATCGCATTGGTTTAGTTGGCGTGAATGGTGCGGGAAAGTCTACCCAGTTGAAAATTATCATGGGTGAGATGGAACCAACATCCGGTGAAATAATTCGTCCCAACAGCCTGCATATCGCTCACCTTAACCAAGAATTTGAAGTAGATCCCACTCGCACTGTAACCGAAGAATTTTGGACGGTATTTGAAGAAGCCAACGCAGTACAGTTAGCTCTGGCTCAGGTACAGCGAGATATGGAAAGCGCCTCGCCAGAGGAACTAGATAAATTAATTAATAAATTAGATAAATTACAAAGGCAGTTTGAAGCTTTGGACGGTTACGGCTTAGAAGCTCGCATCGGCAAGATTTTACCAGAAATGGGATTCGAGCAAGAAGATGGCGATCGCCTAGTAAGTTCTTTTAGTGGCGGTTGGCAGATGCGGATGGGTTTAGGTAAAATTCTGCTGCAAAAACCCGATTTACTGCTGTTAGACGAACCTACAAACCACTTAGACTTAGAAACTATTGAATGGTTGGAAAATTATCTTAAGGGTTTAAATACCCCAATGGTAATAGTTTCTCACGACCGAGAATTTCTTGATAGACTTTGTACCTCAATAGTAGAAACAGAACGCGGTGTTTCTACAACTTATCTGGGTAATTATTCTACTTATCTGGTACAAAAGGAAGAAAATCAAGTAGCACAATTGAGTGCATTTGAGCGTCAGCAAAAAGAATTAGAAAAACAACAGGCATTTGTAGATAAATTCCGTGCTAGTGCTACTCGCAGTACCCAAGCGAAAAGCCGTGAAAAACAGCTTGACAAAGTCGAACGTATTGAAGCCCCCATCGCTGGAGTTAGAACCCTACAATTCAAATTTCCCCCAGCACCCCGAAGCGGGCGGGAAGTGGTAGAAATTAAAGATTTAACTCATATTTACGACGATAAAATTTTGTTTTTATCGGCGAATCTATTAATAGAAAGAGGCGATAGAATTGCTTTCTTAGGTCCTAATGGTGCCGGTAAATCAACTTTGTTACGCTTAATTACTGGTATGGAAGAACCAACCGAAGGAGCAGTAAAATTAGGCGAACACAACGTTATTCCTAATTATTTTGAACAGAATCAAGCAGAAGCATTAGACTTAAATAAAACAGTCATGGAAACAATCCATGATGAGGTACCTGACTGGAAAAACGAAGAAGTTCGTACTTTGTTGGGAAGATTTTTATTCAGTGGCGATACAGTATATAAAAAGGTTGACGCTTTAAGTGGTGGAGAAAAGGCACGTTTAGCATTAGCAAAAATGCTGTTACGTCAGGCGAATTTACTTATCTTAGATGAGCCGACAAACCACTTGGATATTCCTGCAAAAGAGATGTTGGAAGAAGCTTTACAAAATTATGACGGTAGCGTAATAGTAGTTTCTCACGACAGATATTTTATCTCCAAAGTAGCTAATAAAATTGTTGAGATTCGCGATGGTGAATTTAGAGTTTATCTAGGAGACTATCATTATTACTTGGATAAAATTGCCGAAGAGAAGGAGCAAGAGAAATTAGCAGCGATTGAGGCAGAAAAAGCGGCTAAAAGAGCAGAGAAAAAGAAAAAAGCAGCAGCTAAGCGTAAGTAAATTTAACTATAGATTTAATTTTTGATTGGTAAATTCTACAAGTGCATCGATTTTTTTTAACTAAGCCCTCTTTTTTCTAAGGGGGTATTTTAATGACTGTGCTTACTTGATTTTTATTAATTCAACTATTAAATATTTTTAGGACTTACGCAAAAGTAACGTAATTACGTCATTACTCACGAGAGGCGACGTATGAGCGCGAAGCTGCGGCTCATCACCAAAATGCTGGGATTGCTTCGCTACACTACGTTTCCCTCGCAATGACAAATAGGGCTTGCGTAAGTCCTGATTTTGTATAAACTACGATAAAAATAAATAAAACTTATAGTATTCGGAATTAGAAATTTGTTCCCTATTTTTTATTTATTGCTCCCCGTTACTTATTTATTGCTCCCCACTTATTAATAAGCAATTTAATCAACATGAATATATATAGCAACCATACATAAATTAAAAATATTTAAAAGCCTAATTATAAACATAAAATTTTATTGTGATTCAATATTAATGATTCATAGAACCTTTTATTTCCGTAGATGGGGTTAATTCCTGTTTCCTTTTTACCATTCCCATTTTCCTTTTACGTTCATAGTCATAAATATAAATCATAAAAAATTTAAAATAAAAATATATGCAATCTTCTTCTTAAGAGATTAAACTATTTCCAATAGCAAAATTTAAAGTGTCAACGACATGTTGTTACAGAAGCTTTACTTAAAATCAGACAATTGCAAGAAATATATATGAAAATTAGAGATAATTCATAAAATAATTTAATACGCATAAAATTAATAAGCAAAAATTCACTTGCAGTTGTGAGTGTCAATGGTATTATTCGGATATTACGAAAAGTAAAGGGCAATTTTGTTATGACAAAAGCACCTGTTTCTCCCGTGGTGCTAGTAATATTGGATGGATGGGGTTACTGCGAGGAGACCAAAGGAAACGCCGTTGCCGCCTCTTCAACACCTGTAATGGATAGCTTAATGAAAGCTTACCCAAACACGTTGATAAATACCTCCGGAAAAGCGGTAGGTTTGCCAGAAGGGCAGATGGGCAACTCAGAAGTAGGACATTTGAATATCGGTGCTGGAAGAGTTGTACCGCAAGAATTAGTAAGAATATCAGATGCTGTAGAAGACGGTTCAATTAATCAAAATCCAGCATTAGTTAAAATTTGTCAGGAAGTACGAGGCCGTCAGAGTAAACTACATTTGGTAGGATTATGTTCTGAAGGGGGCGTACATTCACATTTAAGTCACCTATTTGGCTTATTAGATTTAGCGAAATCTCAAGGAATCTCAGAAATTTGCATTCACGCGATCGCGGATGGACGCGATACAAAACCCAGCGAGGCTGTAAATGCAATTGGACTTATTCAAGATTATATAGATCGCATAGGAGTCGGACGCATTGTAACTATTAGCGGACGCTACTATGCAATGGATAGAGATAAACGTTGGGATCGCGTCCAAAGCGCTTACGATGTAATGACGCAAGAGGCAGATTCTAGCGATAGTCGTTCTGCTGTAGAAGTAGTCAAAGCTTCTTATGCAGAAGGGGTTACAGATGAATTTATAGTTCCTGTCAGAATAGCTCCCGGAGCCGTAGAAGCGGGAGATGGAATCATATTTTTTAATTTCCGTCCCGATAGAGCCAGACAACTAACTCAAGCTTTTGTTAACTCAGAATTTGACGGTTTTGAAAGACAGCAAATAAAACCGCTATCTTTTGTGACTTTTACGCAATACGAACAAGATTTACCAGTAGAAGTCGCATTTAAACCACAAAATCTGAATAATATTCTTGGTGAAGTAATTTCGAGTCATGGTTTAAAGCAGTTTCGTACCGCTGAAACCGAAAAATACGCTCACGTAACCTACTTCTTCAATGGTGGTTTAGAAGAACAACTTGAAGGAGAAGACCGAGAATTGGTAAGCTCTCCAATGGTAGCTACCTACGATAAAGCCCCACCAATGTCAGCAGCAGCTGTTACTGACGTAGTTTTAGGAGCTATTAAAAAGGGTATTTATTCGTTAGTAGTAGTTAATTATGCCAACCCAGATATGGTAGGGCATACGGGAAATATGGAGGCTACCGTCGAAGCATTAGAAGCGGTAGATAAATGTTTGGGGCGCTTGTTAGAGGGAATAAGCAAAGCTGGAGGTACGGCATTAATTACCGCCGACCACGGTAATGCAGAATACATGATAGATGAGACGGGTAATCCCTGGACTGCTCATACTACCAACCCAGTTCCTTTTATAGTAGTAGAAGGAGAGAAAGCGAAAATTGTCGGACACGCTACTAACCTCAATTTAAGAACTGATGGTAAGTTAGCCGACATTGCTCCCACTATCCTGGAAATTTTGCAGCTTCCCCAACCGCAAGAAATGACTGGAACATCATTGTTTAAGCCAGCGGAGTATGAGGTAAAAGTTCCTCGCAGCCCCATGAATTTGGTGATGCAGAATAATTAATAGCTAGTTGTTAGTAGTTAGTAGTTAGTTGTTAGATTGACTGCTGGCTGCTGACAATGAACCATTAAATTCATAAAAATCTGAATCGGGCATATTTTGTAAGTGTGTTACGGCTTTGACAATACCAATGCTCTACATGAGTTTTTTATTTATTGCCGTAATTCACCATAAGATTATTAATTATTAAACTTTAATTATTAAACTAATTACACTCTTGGCTCATTCCTGTAAAATTTAACAATAACAATTAAGTTAAAATTTGTTTAATTGTTAGTCATTAGCTGCTTCTCAAACCACTAGCAACTAGCAATTAACCCTTCGGGTTCGCTAGTCGCTCATGGGGAAACCCCCAAGACTGCGCTAGCTCAAAACCAACAACTAACGATAAAATTCATGACTGTTTCAAACATAGTACAAGGCATCTGGGCATTTTCTGCAATCGGTTTAATCGTTTTGGTATTGCTCCACAGTCCCAAAGGTGATGGAATTGGAGCAATCGGTGGACAAGCACAATTGTTTAGCAGTACAAAAAGTGCTGAAAATACTTTAAATCGCGTTACCTGGACTCTTACAGTAGTTTTTCTCGGTTTAAGCGTAGTTTTAAGCGCTGGCTGGCTTGGAGCTTCCATTCCTAGCACTTCTACTTCCCCGGTTACCCCTAATTCTGCTCCTATTAACTCTAATCCCTCGGAATTATCTGCTCCTGCAACTTCTCCCGCTCCTTCTATTTCTCCAGTTCCTTCTGATTCTTCCGAGCCGTAAAATTACTTTCTTAAACTCTTTCTAAACTGTAAAATTTGCAGCTTTGTTGGAATGGGAAAAAATCTAAGCTTATTTAAACGGATAAAAATAGCTTTAGGATTGGTAATTATCACAGCACTGCTCGTTATCTTAACTAACGTGCAGTCTTTTGCTGTGCTTACAAAAATTAACTTGACAAAATTACCGCATTATTTGGGAGATATAAAACTAGCAAACAAAATCTCTCAGAATCCTTCTGAATCTTTCCAAAAACCTCATCCTCTACCATTAACTTTAGAAAGATGGCAAGATAAAACCAATAGTGGCGATTATTTTTCTGAAATTAAACCAACTAAATATGGTTATTTAATTTGGTCGCAATTTCCAGTTAAGGTTTATTTAGAAACACCAAATATAAACAACAATCAGCAATCTCGGCAATGGATTAATGCTGTCTCGCAAACAGTAGAAGAGTGGAATAATTATTTACCTTTACAAATAATTGAAAATCCAGAAGACGCGGATATTAAAATTATTAGGAAATCACCACCACTACAGTTTACTCCTGGTAAAAAACTTCCCCGCGCACGTTCTGCTTTA
Source organism: Cyanobacteria bacterium J06633_8 (assembly GCA_039820645.1). Taxonomy (GTDB): domain Bacteria; phylum Cyanobacteriota; class Cyanobacteriia; order Cyanobacteriales; family Nostocaceae; genus Rivularia. The sequence goes on from JBCBPQ010000111.1 coordinate 14,736, forward strand.
GCTAAATATAAAGTCTACGAAAAAGATAATACCTTATATCATCGCTTTACTATTTTATTAAGTCCCAGTCAAACAGGTAAATATCTCTTAGCAGCCTCTCGTCACGAATTAGGACATGCCTTAGGAATTTGGGGACATAGTAAAGATAAAGGTGATTCTTTGTACTTTTCTCAAGTAAGGAATCCGCCGATGGTTTCTACTAGAGATGTAAATACTTTGAAGAAAATTTATCAGCAGAGTACTAGTTTGGGGTGGGAGAATAATAATAATGTAGAGACGTAGCACTGCTACGTCTCCAGTGTTTAAAATGTAATTATTTCATTCCCAACCTAGGACAATTAATAATATTTTTTACAAAAGTAGTTAACAATTCGCGACGAAACCATTTTATTTTATTTGTATTAAAATCGAGATTCACTGTTAGACCTTAGAATAAATATAGTGCGATATGCTATCTGCTTGCAGCAGCGCATTGCTACACGCTAAACACTGTAAAAAGCTGAATTTTGTTGAAAAACAGTGGGGATGTAGCCAGGTTAAGCGAAAGCTACTTTATTTGGGTCACGACACTTACAGGTGCTTTCGGGCTTGTAACACTGTCGTTAGTTGTTAAACAAGTATATTTAGTTAAGCTAGTGCAACTAACCTAAAAAGCCTTTATAACACTGCCGAGGAAAACTTTACCCGTGAAAACGGAGGTATGAAAGCGCTTATTTAAGCGCTTTCATCATTATGGGCAGTTTCCCAACAGCAAATGCCAGCAATTTTCAGTTTTTTACAGGTAATAACCGATTAGAGGCGCAGCGATCGCACTACAAAAAATTAATCGGTTTGTCAATTCTAAACAGCTTTCTTACTGTGTTGGGGACGAAAATGTAAATTTGTTCCGTTCACGATTTCATCGTACAGCTTTTCTAACTGGGTTATATTCTTGCTGAGAGTATAACGTTCTAATACTCGTTGTCGTGCTTTTTGCCCTAACATTAATCCTAATTCGGGGTGATCTTGGAATAATGGCAATAAAGTACGTAACTGGGAACGAACCCGATTAGTATCAAGTACTACACCCGCTCCATCCTGTAAAACTTCCCCGTCGGCACCTACTTCAGTTGCCAAACAAGCTAAACCGCAAGCCATTGCTTCTAATAGAGATAAAGATAAACCTTCTACCAACGAAGGTAATATAAATACATCTGCTCCCCGTAAAATTTCTATGCGGCGACTGTCATCAGCAATGAACCCCAGCCAGTGAATACCGTATTCGGAACCATAAAAAGGCTCTAAACCGGCTCTTAAAGGGCCATCACCAACTACCAATAACTTACTTTTTGGCCCCATTTCTGCCTGTCTCCAGGCACGCAATAAAGCTTCTACGTTCTTCTCTGGAGCTAATCTTCCTTGGTAAACAAACAAACGTTCGGCTTGAAATTCGGCTTTAATAGCTGAAAAACCGGGAGAATATTTGTCTACATCTACTCCATTGGGAATAACGGCAACATTTTCCGACGGTACACCCATACGAACTAGCAACTCCCGTTGGAGTTGAGAAAATACAATTACACTGTCGTAATTACCTAGAAATGGAGCATACAATTGATACGCCAAAAGCTGGGTTCCGGATACAAGCTTTGCTCCTTTTCCAGCGAATGGGGTATGAAAAGTAGCGATTAAAGGTATATTGAGCTTCTCACAGATTTCTGGTAGCAGAAAATCTAAGGGAGATAAAGTCAGAGAAGCATGAACGATGTCTGGTTTAATCCGTTGCAGCGATTTAGTTAGAACCTTTGTCGCTTTAAATGCAGGAATTGTATAAACCTGAGACTTATAGATAAAAGGTAAGGGTACCTCCGGACAACTTAACTCCTTTGAGCCTTGGGAAACTTCTTGAGCAAAATGAAGAAAGCTAACTTCGTGTCCTCGCTCTAGCAAGGCATTAGTGATTTCTCTGCCATAGGTAACATTGCCACAAAAGGGCGATTTTTTTCCAATCCAAGCTATACGCATTCTTGATTAGTAATCTGGAAAGGGGGTTTATTCGGTCAGCTTTTCTGCGAATCTAAGTAATATGAATTTACTGTTGTACTAAGATGGCTCTGTGGATATCATAATATTTCAATCCTAATAACTGACAACGCAAATTTTTACGTTTTTAAAACTATTAAATTTATAATTTATCTATGTCATAATAATACTGTTAATTACTATACATTTTTGTATAACAAATTGAGACTCTGTGTATAGCGGTTATCCTATACATATTTTGTCTCTAATGTTAGGGGATATATTTATTCTCATGTAATTTTACCACGGCATTAAAAGCAATAGTCAATATCGCTATAATCTCAGGATTATAAGTAATAATAACTCTTAACTGATAGATATTAAGCTGATTTATACCTAGTTAATATACCAACGCAAAATACAATGGCAGCTAATGACAAAAAGACTGTCTGCAATCCTAAAAATGTTTCTGCAATACCTGCTAATGCCAAAGGTAAAGTTAAAGCAATATTGACTAAATTGTTTTGTAGCCCAAAGACTTTACCGTGCATTTGAGGGGGGGTTTCGGTTTGAATTGCAGTCTGTAAGGGAATCCCAACTAGCGCCCCAGAGATGCCTAATAAACCAATTAAAGAAAGTACAGCCCATAATTGCTGGGTAAATATTGCCAAACCAGCTAGAGAAATAGTCATCCCCATACATCCAGCCAAACTCAAGCGGGGAGTTGTAAAGTTTTGTCCAAATTGACCTAATATCATGGCTCCAAAAGCGATACCTACGCCACCGGAGGCTAGTAAAAAGCCAAATTGCTCGGCGGTAATTGCAGGTATGATTTCTGCTATGCGAACAGCTAATACTGTTAAGGCAGCCAAAACAGAAAACAAGATTATTAGTTGAATCAAGGCATTACGCAAGCGATGATTTTCTCCCAAGTAGACGAAACCATCTTTTAAGTCAGAAAAAATATGGCTGGATTCTTTTTCTTGTTCTTGAGGTTTTTCATTGGTTACTAATAGCAGTAAAATTAATCCGGCAATAATGTAAGAAGCACCAACCAAAATTTCTTTACCTAATTCACCGCTACCACCAAATTGCAGCCATAAAGCATCAGCTGCGGATAAAAGTGGTTCTCCAATGGCAAACCCTACAATTACGGATGCCATCATCGTTGTAGTATAAAGCGAATTCGCTGATAGTAAATTATGGGGTTTTACTATTAAGGGAATGACAGCTTGTTCTGCTGGTGCGAAGAATTGCGTCAGGGTGGAAACTAGGAAAGTTACCGCCAAAATTATAAAAAAACCAGGGGGAATATTACCTATAACCTGCCAATCTTTTGCCAACCATAGTAATGGAACAATGCCAAAAACTAAAATACCGCGCCAAATATTAGTTGACACCAGCACAGTTTTTTTCACCCATCTATCGACAAATACCCCTGCCAAGGAACCAAATAGCACTGCGGGAATGGTAAAAGTCATCATTAAAGCCGATACCCAGCCACTAATACTGCTTCCTTCTGACTGAAACTGAGTATCAATCAAAGCAATCATCAGTACTAAATATACTTTATCTGCTAGCTGACAAAATACCTGTCCTCCCCATAAAGCAAGGAAATTAGTATTTGTTAAAACGGGTAAAAAACCTTGTTGGTTTGTATTTGTATCCCTATTTGCTTGATTTTTGTCATTTTTTTCTACGGATAAATTGGATTTATCGACAAGTTTAATAGCAGTCGGCTGCAAATTTTCTTCCAATTTATTTTTACTACTGCTATGGGAATATAATTCATCCTTGATTTTATTTTCCCAATGATTATTCCTATCGGATTTGAATATTTCCGACATCGGTGTTTTGTGATTTCTATCGTTTTTAGAAACGTCTCCTGCTGACATTTCGTTTGTAGTTCTAATCTACTTAATGGTGGACTTGAGAAAGTATATTTAATTGAGTAAAGAAGAAAAATCAACCTTACTAAAGAAAAAATATCAGTTTATTAGCCTTTAAAATCATTTTTTTGGCATAATGCCGCAAAAATATTCAATTTCTTCACAGATTGTTTAAACTTAGCCATGATTTTGAGTAAAAAAAGAGTCTATTAAAGCTGCCGAACGAATTGAACGACCAAAATGATATTGAGCATATTGCCTTAGCAAACGTTCAATATATAACCAATTTTCATCGATAGCAGTTTCTTCTATTATCGACCATTGCGGTAACTGCTGTAATAAACTTAGTTCCGAAGCGCTCAAACGACGCAATAAAGCGGGTAATTCTTCTTGATGGACAATGGTTTCGTATATCTGGGAAGAATTATTTTCTTTGGGAGTAGAAGAATAAACTGCACCAGATTCTTTCGCAACAGACACAACTTCTAGCTGATTGTGTTCTGCAATTCTTTTTGTTTTTTCTATTTTTGTTCGTAGATTTTCCCAAGCTGACATTGAAACTACACCACCAGCATTAATACTGAAAGCCGTGAGAGCTTTAGGATTATCAAAATCTGGTGTAAGCCGATTCTGTGTTAAACAACAAACTTCTACTTGAGGCTTTAAACCAGCTAAAGCTAAAAGTTGAAAAATACCGTGTACCAGATAAGCCAAAACATTTCGGCTTTTAGATAATTTTTCCAAACGACTTAGATGTTCGTTAAAAAGTTCAAACAATTCATCTTGAGGTTGTTCGCTTAAAGCTTGAGCAAGTACTATTTCTGCTAAATACTGGGAAGCTGCCAATTTACCCAAATCCCCTCCTAAACCCGGATAAGTTTTGATAGTTTGTGCTTGAGTAATTTTATCGATACTTCGTCCTTTTGCAATCAGTAATTTATTTACCACAAACATCCCACTTCTACCGCCGAGACTAGAAAGATGCTTGCGTGCGCCAGGGGCGGTAGCTCGAATCAATCCAAATTCTCTTGTCAAAATTGTAACTATTCTATCGGATTCACCGAATGCTTGGGCTTTTAAATTAATTCCAGTTGCTTTGTAGGTTTTACTCATTAATGGTTAGTTGATAGTTGTTAGTTGATAGTTGATAGCGGTTAGGAGTTAGGAGTTAGGAATTTTAGATTTTGGATTTTAACAACGGATGCGTTTTGTTTTGGATTGGTAATTAATAGCTAAGAGTTAAGAGTTAGGAGTTAGGAGTTATAAGAAATTTATTTTATTCTCTCTCCTTGTCTCCTTGTCTCCTTGTCCCCTCTTCCCCTTTCCCCCCTCTCTAATTAATTAAGTTCCGAAGGATTCGCTACTAACTTCTCTGGTGTAGATTTCCCATAACCGTATGGTTCCTCCATCACGATAGGAAGTTGTTTTTCAAAGTTTTCTACAGGTGGTGGTGATGATACTAACCATTCCAAACCAATTGCTCTCCAGGGATTATCCGATGCTTTTTTACCGTCAGCCCAAGAGCTAATAACATTAAGTAAAAACGGTAACGTGGACATCCCCAGTAAAAATCCACCAATACTAGCAATTACATTCCAAAAAGCAAATTCTGGGTCGTAGGAAGCTACTCGTCTTGGCATCCCTTGGAGTCCTAATGGGTGCATGGGAAAGAAGTTGAGGTTTGCACCGATAAAGGTTAACCAAAAGTGTAGTTTACCCAAACCTTCGTAATACATTCTTCCTGTCATCTTCGGGAACCAATGGTACAGTGCCGCATAAACACCCATCACCGTTGCACCATATATTACATAGTGGAAGTGACCGACTACGAAGTACGTATTGTTAACATGAATGTCAACGGGAACTGCTGCGAGCATGATACCCGTAATCCCAGCAAATACAAACATCACCAACCCGCCCAACGCAAATAACATTGGTGTGTCAAGCCTTAATTTTCCTCCCCAAATGGTTCCAACCCAAGCAAATACCTTAATTCCAGTGGGGACGGAAATCAACATTGTGGAGAACATGAATAACATCCGCATCCAACCAGGAGTACCGCTAGCAAACATGTGGTGAACCCAAACCACAGCACTCAATCCGGTGATAATCAACGATGAAACTGCTACTACTTTATAACCAAATAAAGGTTTGCGAGAGTAAACCGGAAATACTTCGGAAAAAATTCCAAATACAGGCAGTATAATTACGTAAACCGCAGGGTGAGAATAAAACCAGAAAAAGTGTTGATATAATACCGGGTCGCCGCCTTTTGCTGGGTCAAAGAAACTGGTTCCTACAGATAAATCAAACAATAGCATTACTGCACCAGCAGTCAGCGCAGGCAATCCAAACAATTGAATCATCTGAGCGCTCAATACCGTCCATACGTAAGCAGGCATTTTAAAAAAGCCCATTCCCGGCGCTCTCATACGGAAGATTGTAGTTACAATATTTACCGCACCCAAAATCGAAGATATCCCCGACAAAGCTACAGCGACCAACCACAGAAATTGTCCGTTGAACAAAAGACCTGTAGGATTCTGGGTACTGACCGGTGGATAAGACCACCAACCAGATTGAGCGGGACCACCAGGGACAAAAAAGCTAGCCATCAGTATAATTCCAAACACTGGAACCATCCAAAAGGCAAGAGCATTAAGACGGGGAAACGCCATATCTCGCGC
>JBCBPQ010000112.1:0-21151 GCA_039820645.1 Cyanobacteria bacterium J06633_8
ACCTTTTTGGCAGTTTTATATTAACAAAAATTATAGCTTTATTTATTTTAAGAAACATAAACTTATTTTTAATACTTCCTTGAATAACTAATAAATCTCCATCTCACTTTTTTATTACTTTTTCAGCAAACCCTAATTACCTTTTTGAGTAACTTTGTGCGTTGTTGTTTATCTTTAACTCGTGCAATCGCACGGGCTTTGGTATACTCAATTCTCTCAGATGCCAATGCTTGTTGAATATCACTGGGAAGGTTTAATAGCGGTCTAGCCGGTTGTCGTTACTTTGAGTCATTTTTAACTAGTTTTTAAATTATTTAAAGATATTAATTTATCTAGTTGAGATTTAATATTGTTTATTTCGTTATTTATAGAAGTACAATTATTTTCTGTTTGGATACCTAAATAACAGTTGAGTGCTGCATTGATTAAATCGGATTCACTCACACCCTCTTTTGCAGCACGTTCTTTAAGTTTTTGTGCTATTTCTTCTGTAGGGCGAAAGGTTTTGTTTATCCTTGCCATTCCACAATCTTTATACTCCTAATGTCTTTTTAATATTTTAGCATTCGATTCGTATTCGATTACCTTATCTTATCACATCTTATCAATAAGTATTTATTATTCGTGTTTGATTGCGAATCGAATACGAATACGTTATATTATAAATGTGAGGGACAAACGACTACCAACTGACCCCTAGAAAAAGCCTAAACGCAGCAATATAAATAAGTCTGGCGTTTATTACCTTACCAATTTTTAGTGTTTATGCGGTAGCAGTTTATCACAATTCTGAATCTTGAAATCTAAATATTGAAACAGCATACTTGCAGCTTCGTTAACAAAATTCGGCTGTTAGCCTGATTTACAGATTATTCATGGATGCTCAAAATAAATTGAGGATACGAAAAAATCTGGCTGAAAAGTTGAGATTTATTGCTCGTAAAAAGCGTAAAACTTCTACTGATTTAATTCACATGATTTTAGAAAATTACGCAGATGACTACACAGAAAAATACTTATCAACGGAGTAAATAATTAATGTTTGAATCAATTTGGCTGATATTAGGAATCGGCTTTATGGTCTGTTCTCCATTCATTTTTAGAAATTGGAGATAGTATCATGGGCGGTCATTCAAACGAGTATGTCAGTTATATAAATTCTTCTGAATGGAAAGCTAAGAGTAAGAAATGTCAACGACTTACTCGCAACCATTGCATTTTATTCCCTTGGCTTAAATCCCGACATTGCCATCACCTAACGTACAGAAATATGAAATCAGAAAGACCCATTCGGGATACTGTAGCGCTATCAGTCACCGCGCATAACATAATTCACTGGAGGGTATTGTGGAAAAACAAAAAAGTCCGACCATATATTAATTGCTTTCTTCGCATTTGTATGGTGTGTTCAATAATTTTTTGGAATATTTTAGGAGTGCTGATTAAATGAATCGAACAATTATTTTATTGCTTACTACCATTGGTATCTTCTTTTTAATGCCCGAGAAAGTAGATATTGATTTTAAGTTGAATAAACGTGATGTAACTATCGTTGCAGGATGTTTAACAGTTGTATCTTTGCTTGGTTCAAATCGTACAAGACGTTATTACTAATAGGAGATTTTTCACAATGGATAAGGATAATTTGGGCGGACTAACTGGAAGCGAGAGAGTTAAAGCGAAAGGTAAACGCGGTAGATCAAAGAAATCTGAAACACCAGATAAATCAGCGCTCGAATCTTTACAACAAGGTGCTAAGGCTGTTACTGATACCCTTGGTGCAGTTGGAGATGGTATTCAAACTGTAAATAATGGAGCTAAACAAGTTAGACGCGCTTTTAACGGAGGTTCGGCGCTTGTTTCGGCAGATGCTTTACAAGCAAACGCACAGGCTCAAGATTTAGCATCTAGTTATGGTCTGCAAATAGATAATCTTGCTCAAACTATTGGTAGCTCTAATTTCGATATAGATGAATCTATACCGGAAATGGATGCTAAAGAAGCCAATAAATTAAATCTGATAATAGAACGTCAAAACAACGCTTTGGATGTTGCCAACAACCGCATTAAACAAAAGCGGAAGCAAGTTAGAAACCACAAAGAAGAATGGGGGCTTGTAGGTGACTTAGTTGATTTGGACACCGTAAAAATCGATGTTGGTACTAAAGTTGTCAAACACGAAATTGCTGGTACTAAATTTCAACTAGAGCAATCAAAGCTCGAAGAAAATGAAGAATTATTAGAGCAGCAAATTATTAGAACACAAGGCGTTATCTCACTCACTGATGGGATTCGTAAGGAATGGGACTTGCGATTTGATAAGCAGCAACGTCAACTTGAAAAATTACAAATTGATATTGAACAAGTAGACAATCAAAATGCTAGACAACGTGAGAAACTAGAATCTTTCTTATTTGAAGAATAAAGAAAGGGATGTTCAGCAGGTCTATGTGCCTGCTAAACACCACATTAAAATCACTAACTATTTTTACCATGAAAAGCAATATTGACGTAAAAGGCTCGACACTAATAGCGACAATTGCAGGTTTATTACTAACAGGCGCTTCTATAATTTCTTTCGTATCATCCGATAATAAATCTGTTAAAAATTTTAGTTTTAACTTTGGACTATTAACTTTCGGAATTACAGTAGGTTCACTAGCCGCTAGTAACTTAATGGCTAATAAGGTGATGGGGGAAGACGAAAGAGTTACTAATAAATTTACAGATGAAATCAAACTACTAGACCGTGCTAATACAGACTTAAAATCGCGTTTGAATAAACAAAATACAGCGATATCTAGTAAAGAAGATAAGTTACTCAACCTAGAAAGATTAGTTTCGCAAAAAGAAACAATCATTCAAAAATTAAAGTTTAGTCTTGATAAATTACAAACAGAAACAAGAGTAAAGCAGGAAGAACTAGACCATAAACTAGCTAAAGAGAATAGAGACCGTGCAGACTTATATCAAGAATTACTGGAATTATTTGTATTCGATTTAAATTACAAAATTGACGAATCTTATAATCAAATCGGAAGTGCGGTAGAGTCAAAATTAAATAATCCTAAATACACTCATATAAAAGATAAATTACAAGAGTTTTGGCATAAGTTGAGTACTAGTTTAGCTAAGTCTCGTAAACTTTTGATTGAGCTAAAAGAGATTGAATTTTCAACCACCGAAATCACCGATATTTATTTTCAAATCAGTGATGAAATCACGACTCGTAAAGTCCAATATCGCAATCTACTAAACACTGTAGAGCGTGTAACTTTGCGAGAATTTGAAGCAGAATTGCAAGAGCGCAGGAATCCCAAAAATTTTGTATCTCGTGAAAAAGTTCTCACCGCGCTAGATGATAATCATAAGTATTACTCAACTCAAAAGCTTACGTTTCAAGCAGCCCTAGACGAAGAATTTAACAATCTAAATGATTTACGGGATAACGTTAATGATTTGATAGACCAAATCGATGGTAAAAACCTTGAGATTGCCAACTTAAAATCAGAAATCAATAAACACAGAAGCCCTTTGAAATGGAATCTCGCTAACTCTCGCGAACTTGAAATAGGGAACATGATTATTGATTATTTCTGGAAACAAGGCACAGGATACTACTTAGACAGAAGTTTTCATGAATCGGATGGTTACGAGTGCAAACTTTATTTTCAAATAGACCGCAACCCCAGACAGATTGTCGAATCAGAACTCAACGATCGCTCGGAAGAATTGCAACAATATTGCCGTGCGCTTAAACCAATTACTTTTAAATATTCTGGGGCTAAAGGCTTGATGGTCGCTACTGTCACGCTGAAAGAAAAGCCAAAATCAGAAACCTCAGAAGCATCGATACGCCGTATTTGCAAACCAGCGGAAGTGTTTAAAGCTGCTGTTGGAGGCTATGAACGCTGGCGAGTTACTGGGGGTTCGCAAGCTGGTAAATCTCCCACAGCTCAATTTCTTGCTGAAGCTATTAGCACGTATAACTCTAAAGAAGTAAACGTTAGACTTTTCAATCCGCAACACGGAAGTAAAAAAGATAATTGGCAGTATAAAGCAGAAGGTAAAAACGCCGAAGAATGCTTAAAAGGATTTACAACATTAGGGCAAGAGATTAAGCAGCGGCAAGGTAAGAAAAAATCCACTGATAAATTTGACCTGTTTCTTTTTGACGAACTTGATTCGGTTATTGATGAAATGGGGGCGACTCAAGTTAAACAACCTTTACGATATGCTATCAAACAAGCATCTCACCAAGACGTAGGCATCATAATTATTGGTCAATCATCTGCGGCGAATGTTGTTCCGGGAATGACTTGGAGCGATTGGAATTCCACCGCGCAATTACATCTAGGCGATAATGCCAAACTTTTTATCGAGAATCGCTGGAAGAATGAATCCGAATTGCGTGACGAGTATCTCAAACAGTTTGCAACCGTTCGTGATTATTATGAGCGCAAGAACTATGAAGCAGGTTTATCAGTTTCAGATTATGGTTACTACCGATTTGCGTTTATCGCTATCCCAAATCATAAACCCTACTTTATCGAGATACCCGCGTTCATCTTTGAAGATAAAGAAAAGTCCATGAGTACAAATACTCAAAAATCACTATCTACTAATATTAATTCAACCCCAGTTGTAGAACCGTCTAAGCCAGTTTCGGAAGAAAAGGGAAATGGTGCTGAATGCCCCAGGTGTAAATCAACCAACATCGGGACTAAAGGTAAAGAGTATTGGCGTTGTAGAGATTGTGATAGAAGCTGGAAGCGTAAATAATTATTTACTAATACCAATGTCTATAAAAATATAGGATTGTCTCTAAAATGTCTTCTACCCCCTATAGGTAGTTTTCCGTCCCTAAAGTCCGTAAATTGTCTTTACCTGTAATGCACATTATACAATGATTACAGCTATTATTTAGAAAGTATATGTCCGCTACGTTCTGTGAGCAATATATTAATGTCTTTAGTTGTACGTCCGTAACTTTATGTCAGCAGACAGTCAATAAACTTATAAGTTACTGTTAGTAAATCTCTGATTTATTTTTATTAGTAATTTACTTAATTAGTTCTTATTAGTGAATAAAGCTTATAAACTGGAGATTAATATTAATGTGTTTTGACTCTAGTTAATGTTAGTTAAAAACTTATAATTATTAGCTGACATTTAATCCATCAATTAAATTCAGTACCCATTCGTACCCAATTGGGTACATTTCATGTAAGATTTTTAAAGTGACGTAATAATCAAGGTTTCAGACGATGAATAGTCAAACTGTACCCAATTGTACCCAAGCTAAAATACCTGCAAAAAACCGTAAATTATTCAAATCCGTTATCGACCTCGGCAACCACTGGATTAAAGCTTATGTAGATGGTTACGACTTTCTACGGGAACCTAGCTGGTTTAGTCGGTGCCTTACCAATACTTCAGATAAATTACCAGGTCATGTACGTTACGTCAATGGAATCCGAGAAGACTTAACAGATGTTTGCTGGTTAGTAGGTAATCAAGCCGTTCGTGCTGGTAGCTCCGACCTGATGAGATTAGTAGAAGACTACACGGGTAAATCTTCGCTCTGGCTTGAATATTTCTTAGGAACCTTAGCGCATCTCCCACAAATTAATTCTCAGATGGAATTAGAAGTTATCACCACCTGTAACGACGTTCAACGCCATGAACCCGTTATTAGAAAAAATGAAGGTATTCACACAGTAGAGCTACGCGGTATCCCTTGCGTTGTAACTATTAGAGTAAAATCTGTTTTACCAGAAGGTATCGCGGCGCTTAAATCTCAAAAATTAGACGGTGCTGTTACCATCTGCGACATCGGCGGGGGTAATACTTCAATCACTCGCTTTTTCAACTCAGAACCTGTAGGGGAACCAGTTGTAAAAGACTTCGGTGCAGAATACCTGATAGAACGTATCGCAGCTAGTTCAGACCTTAAATCCTTAATTAAACAAGCACCAAGCAAAGTTATCATCAATCACAGTTTGGAAGTAGGTATCCAAGGAACCAAGAAAAAACCCGTTCTCAATTATGGTGACTCTAACTTAAACTTCTACCCCATTTACCAAACAGAACTAAAAGATTTTATTGATTGCAGACTCAGGGAAGTTATCAAACAATTAGAACTTTATAAACTTGGTGGTGACAAAGTTCTAGTTATTGGCGGTGGTTCCAAACTTCCTTTATTGAGCGCAGCTTTAGAGAAAAAAGGTTTTCTAATTTCAGATAACGGCGCATTTGATAACCTCGTTGGTTTAGTCGGGGAGGTAGCGTAATGGTTGATAAAGTCAGGATTAAAAAATACCAACAACCTAAAGTCAAACAGTGGAGCGATGCATTAGAAGTCCCAGAAACTAGGTTTGTTGAAGACGCAGTTAATTTTTACCTCAAACACCTAGAAGGTAAATTACAACTAGACCTTACGCCTACCATTGTTACCCAACCTACGGCACCCGTAGAAATTAAACCAGAAATAGATGATAACGATGATAATCTAGATGATTTCACCGGAGGTATTGAGCTATGAAATTTAAGGTATGTTGGACGAGTCGGCAATATGCGGGAAGTATTATGGGTATTAAAGAATTATTACTACCATTTCGGCAAGAGATATTAAAAATTGCTGGTAAATATGGTGCTTATAATGTGCGCGTGTTTGGTTCAGTTGCTAGAGGGGAAGCAAGACCAGATAGTGATGTAGACTTTTTGGTAGAACTAGAACCAGGACGTAATTTGTTAGACCGTATTGCTTTAATGCAAGATTTGGAGGAATTGCTAAACCGTAAAGTTGATGTAGCAAAACCATCAAATTTACATGAATTAATTCGAGAAAGAGTATTAAGTGAAGCCGTAGCATTATGAGAGATGAAAAACGTTATTTGCTAGATATTGCAGAATGTATTGAAAGAATAGAAGAATACACCAAGGATGGAAAGGAAGCTTTTATCCAAACAAAAATGATTCAGGATGCTGTGGTAAGAAATTTCGAGATTATTGGAGAAGCCACTAAAAGAATATCTCAAGATTTAAGACAAAGGTATCCTAACGTACCGTGGAAGAATATAGCTGGATTTAGAGATGTGTTAATTCACGATTATGTACGAGTTGATTATGATGATGTTTGGGGAATTATTGAACGCGATTTAACAGATTTAAAAACAAATATTCAAATTATTATCCAAGATTGGGAAGAATAAAATGTTGCGGTTGACGCTTTATTCTTGTCGGTTTCTTACAAATTGTATATAACCGCATCTCACTACTGTAATCTAAAAATTATCAGTAAACGGGGTGCAAGTTGTGAAAGGTGAAAGTAAATCGACACGGACGCGCTAAGATTCTTACTCAACAAGAAATACAGCAAATTTTCGCCCAAGGATTGACAAACGACCGAGATAGGGCATTATTTGCTGTTTGTTTATTTAGTGCCTGTCGCATCCGGGAAGCTGTCACCCTACAAACAAACGACATTTACACCCCAAACGGTAAAGTTAGACCGGAATTAATCATCCGTAAAGCCAACACCAAAGGCAAACTAGCAACCCGCACCATACCAGTAATAGAAGACTTGCGCCAAATACTAAGGGACTATTACCCACAAACCGGGGAAATTTACTTATTTCCCGGTCGCAGTGACGGACATATTAGCCATGACTCAGCCGCAAGAATTTTACGTATAGCTTGTAAACAAGTAGGCATTATTGGGGTCAGTACCCATAGTTTTAGACGTACAGCCCTAACCCGTATGAGTAACGCTGGTATTCCCTTACGAGTAATTCAAGAAATTTCGGGACATAGGAACTTAGAACAACTACAAAAATACCTAGAAGTCAGCGACGAACAGGTTTTAGGCGCTGCTTATTCCTTGGCGATGTTGTCACCTGTCGGGACAGATGTCGGAAAATATGAGTTAAACGACATCTCTAATACTCAACCCCAATCTAATCAAACTAATCAAAATTTCTAAAATATCTTTTTAATCCCTAATTACTTAGATTCCAATTTTACCCCGCTTTTTACTAGGGGTTTTCTTGTTTTTGGCTCGTTTAACTTAGGTCAAACATCGCCACACCACATAATAATCCGCAGACGATATTTGGCGAAGTTGAGAATTAGAAGTAATTTTTGGAAAAAAGATAAAAAATACCTGATAAGCTAATAACTCTGAAAAATATAAATTTCTTCATGATTTTATCTTCTTTAAACTTCAGTTAACTTTTTGTCGCATATGTACACTAATTCACTTACGAATAAAGATAATCGAGAAATAGAATATACACAGTCATATAAGATGATTGAGCATCATTACCGTACTCGGCTACAGGTATTTAATTTTGCGGTTATATTTAATGCAGCTTTATTAACTGCTGTACAACAGTTAACTAATAATCCCTTTCAGAAGTGTAATCTCAGTTTATTTGGGATTGTTGTTACAGGAGTTATGTTAGCTATTGAGAAACGAACAATTTTTATAGTTGACCAGTACATTAGCTATATAAAAAGACTTGAGCTTGAGCTATCGATTTCTCTTATGATAACTATTGACAATAGCTTAAAAAAGTCCAAACTTCGTACTAGAAACTATTTTTCATCTCTATATTTTGTTTTGATAATAATGTGGCTAATTCAAATCATATATTCTATATTTGGATAATCTCTTAGCCATATGGGTGATACAGAACACTCAATACCCATTCCACTATTCCATAACTTTAAGCTGCACGTAAGTAACGTCAAATATCGCCACACCACATGATAGTATTTGACGATATTTGGCGGGGTTAGTTATGAATAAGAAGCAAGCAGCAGAATATTTAGGAGTTAGCGTTCGGGCATTGGAACGCTACGTGCAGCAAGGTAAGTTAACTGTCCGATACGAAAAAGGTAAAACCAGACCTACTGCTAATTTTGACCAAACGGAACTGGAAACATTTAAGGAAGAATTAAATCAACCCACAATCAAGCCTGCGGTAGAATCTCGCCAAATAACGACAGAAGTTTATGATGAAACAAGTATCGCTCCTGTAAGTATGGCGGAGTTTGGCGAGATTACCGTAGTAGATAGGTTAGCAGGCATGATTGAAATGCTTATAACTCGTGGGGATAAAAAGCCGACTGTACCGATTGAATCTAAGATTTTGCTTACGTTGGATGAAGCCCAAGCAATGACCGGACTTTCTAAAGGATATTTACGAGAAGCGATTGGACAAGAGAATCTTAAAGCTAAGTTGATTGGTAAAAGTTGGCGTGTGAAGCGTAGCGACCTTGATGAATTCGTTGAAAATTTATTTTGAATTACACCCTTATTTTTTATTTTCTGGAAAAAAGCGCTTGTAATTCAGCCAAGTAATAAGTTTCTTCTAAAAAATATTCTTCTGGCGAGGTCTGCCAGAGGAATAACGTCGTAAACTGTGTTCCCAGCACTGGCACGCAGGTGTATTACAGAATTTTCTATACTTTACCCGTTAGTGCTTTTATGCGAAGGGTTTATTTTTCTGTAGAGATATATGTATAGATAGTCGTATTTACGATATTTACTCAAAATTACTTGTATTACGTTGATTTATGGGCTTTTCTTGCTCATTCTTACTTTTGTAATATCTTCTAATATTTATAATATTTTATCCTTGATAAGTTATCTAAGGTATTTTAGACACGGTATATAAGCAAAGAATATCTAAGATATGTTGTCAAAGTATATCTTAGATATTATCATGGATGTAATCACTACAAAACACCCACATTACTATTATGAGACATACTAAAGCTTATTTAACCGACATCACCAAAAAAAAAGTATACGAGATTGCCCGCGATATCGCTACTGAAAAAGGTACTACCGGGATTAGTAAGTACAACAAAGATGAATTAATTGAATTCATTCTAGAAAATCAAAGCGAAAAGCCCGCACAGGCTGAAGTTGAGGAACAGAGTACGGAACAAACCCAAAACGAACAACCAATAGAATTTACTTCTGTTCCCACACCGGAAGAATTTTTCAATCTAGTTAAGGACGAGAACGACAAGGTTAAGGTTAATCAAGCTTGTAACGCTTTGTTAGACAAACTTGTTGAAGAAAAATATTCTACAGCTACTATTTCCAGAAAGCTATCTGGGTACAAAAAACCTTTTTACAACTATCAGCATTCAAATCCTAAACTCAACGAAACTGTAACCGTCAAAGGAGTAACTAAAACACAACATATTGCAGCAAATCTTCTCACTTTATCTGAGGAGCAATCATCTGAATTAGCTGAACAAAGACAGCAAACTGAACTGTCTAGACGCGGTATAGACGAAGAAGGCAATATTCGTGACGTTGAATTACCACCACAGAGAATTAAAAGTATTGTTGAAAAAGCTTGCAGTTTATTGTCTAGTACCAAACCCGTTGATATTGCTTGTGGTTTACTTCCGCTAACCGGACTAAGACGCAATGAACAAAATATGCCTGCCATTGAGTATGACAATGGAGTAATTACTCGTGAGTGGAAAGTAATCGGTGAGTTTTTAATTGCAATTAAAGGTTTATCTAAAAAAGGTGGGAATGATAGCTGGTTCGCTCGTGCTACTTTGGCACCCGCTCAAATGATTGTAGATGCCCAAAAAATATTTTTATCACATCCAAAAGTACAAGCTATTCCTAGTAACTATAAAGCTTATAGTGATGGAGCATTCCGTAAAGCTGTGGATAGAAGATTTAAAGAACTTTGGAATGAAGAATTTAGCACTATTGAAGCTTACGACGATAACGGTAATAAAATTAAGAATAACGCATCTACTCACAAAGCGCGAGCTTTTTACACTTGGGCGTTAGTTCCCGTACTTAAGGCTAATGGTTTTAACCAGAAACAAGCAAAACTTTACATCAAAGAATGCTTGGGACATGATGACGAAAAAGATACGTCAAAATACTTTAATCGTTACGATGAAGACCAATTTATTGCGGCAATTGATATAAGTATACCCACTAATTTTAAGGAGATAGGACAAATGTCGCAGACAACAGTTGAGCGATTAAATAAAGCTTATTACGATAAGAACGAAACCGAAGAAATACAAGCAGCCGAAACTGAAGAAACAACCGAAACTGAAGAAACACTATTGAAGGGGTTAGATATTGCTAAATTTATTGATGGTATTCCCGAAGATTTGCAAATTAAATTTAATGATTTAGTTAATAAAGGGGTAGACATTACTACCGCGTTAATACAAATAGTAAATACGGCTAGAAATACCGAATCACAAACAGAAAAAGCACCACCAGTATCCGATAAGATAAGCGAGATTTTAACCGCAATAATGGAATACAACGGAGAACAACCGGAAATAAAAAACTACCTTATTCCAACTTATGCAGCTTGCAACCGTATCTCAAAAATAGCTTATGGTAAGGAAATAGCGCGGTCAACTTTTGAGGAGGTTTGGAGGCAATACGGACGGGATATTGTTGAGCGATTAGAAAATAAAGAAATACCCAACATTAGCCGCGAAGATGCCAAACAAAAAGGTGTGGTATCTCAAGAAATGTGGAATGGTAAGTACCACCGAAAGGATATGGATGTGATAATTAGTAAAGTAGTCAGTCTTTTAGATTATCAATAATAATTGGATGTGGTTGCTCCCATCTGTAAGGCTGGTTTGGGTGAGTTTACGTTCCAGGTTAATACTTGAAGGAGAATCGCCCGTCATCAGTACTAGCAGAATAAAAATAATGAGTAACTGTTATTAGAAAGTTGCGGAGACGGCATCTAACAGCTTTTGAAATTGATTATCAAAGCGAACAGTTTTCCTCTCCATTACAAGTATCTAAACCTGTCACGATTGAATTAAATGTCCTACCGTCGGTGGGATATTTTATTTTCTGCAAGTGTCTTCGTTTTGTAGTGTGACGGTAGTTCTTTGTAATTCACATTATTTATCGTATATGCAGGATAATTAAAAAATTTTGGTAGGGGCTATTGATTGAAATAAGCGTCTCTATTCATACCTTGTCCCAAGAGACCCCCATCACGATAAAACGGCTCGCTCGCAACGGATTGCAGTAATGCGACAGTAATGCTGAGGCAATGCTAGAGTAGTTAAAAAATTATAGAAGCAGTAAAATTTGGTAATTATATGCAATGCTATAGACATAGCATAGCATTACTGAGGTAATGCTAAAGTCATGTAAAATTACTTAGGAATGCATAGTTATTAATAATACTATATCAGGCAAAAAAAGTATTAAAGATAAGTCCTCAGTAACAAAAATAATTGAGATATGTACCTATATATATGTGAGGAGTAAAAATAGAACTTTTTGTTAAATTGATATCAGTTTCATTGATAGCAGCTACAGTTTTAATTTGCTCTTGTTTTAATGTTTCTTCTGCTTGGTTACGCTTTTCTAATTTCTGTTCTAATTCAATATTCGCAACATCAAAATCAACAATCGATTGCTGTACTTTTACTTCCTCAGTCACTCTTTTAATGATTGAAGATTGGGCTTTATGGGATGACTGTTTGACCTTACCGACATCGGCAATGTATTTGTAGCCAGCTTGGTAAAGCTGCATAGCGCGGCTAGCGCTAGCGTACTGAGATAACCCTTGATTTAGCTGTTCGTGACTGCATTCTGGTAAGCCAGAGGGATCAAGCAGGTCAGTAGGGATAAGGCTGCTTAAATTCAATTCTGGGAGTGCTAAACCTCCGTAGGGGTCACTGTTGGTAGTTGTTTGGGAAAGTTGACCGCTGTAACCCTTCTCCCCCACAAGCGCGTTACGGGCTTGAATGCCATCGGTAACAGCTTGTCTGGCTTTGGATGCTGCTGTGGTGGTGGCGTTTGCTGTGGAACTGATAGCAGTAGCAGCGGTATTGATAGCAGCTTGTCCCGTGCTAGAAATTGTTGATTTAGCCGCGTCTTTTAATGCGGTCCCCGCTTGTTCTGCCATCTTCTTAGCGCGACTACCAGCGGAAGCTGCTTTCTCTTGTTTGACTCGTTTTGACCCGGTTAGGCTTCCAGGTTCCTTTCTTCTGGGCATCTTGATAGAATTCCTTTGTTGTTTACTTGGCGGTAGGCGACACATCCACGAGGCGAGTAACCCTTCGGGGGGTTGCTTGCTTCATAAAAATTTACATTTATTTTCTAAAACGGGATTGCTTCTATAGGGCATCGCTTCGGATTGTTCAGCCCGCACTCAAAAGCCCGGTCATAGTCTACGTTCTGGTGACAGCGGTAGCAGTATTTTGTGGTTTTGAGAAAAACATCGTTTCGGGTGCGGTAGCGGAATATTAAATCCCGAATTATTCGCGCTGGATTAATCAAAAAGAACTGTTTCACCATTTATTTTTCTCGCTTCTCTAATAGATTTTTCTAGTTGAACAATCAAGGAATTGTATTTATCGGAATCTTTTACATGGAAATACTCGGCTATACCGTTGAGCATTTCCGGTTCTGTGTAGCCATGAGATTCTAAGCTTTCCATAAAGGTTTTGACGATAGGCTCTAAAGAATCTTGTTTTACTTGACCAATCACTTCTGATAACCGTTCGGCTATGTAATTGAAATCCGGTTCAATCTTTTTGAAGTTCATAGGGTATTAAAAAGTTTCACGGGAATTCGGTTAGGGGTTCTCGTGGGGTAGAAGTTGCATAAGTTGATTTAAGTGGTAGTATACCGTTATGCCGCTATAGCGGCAAGCTGTTATTACTATTTTACTCTTTTACTGAATGCCGCTATAGCTCATTACATTCAAAAATGTCAAGCTATAGAGGTAAAAAGTTAAAGAGGTAATAGGCTATTGGCACAAGATGAAGAGGTAAAAAGCGTGAAGTTATCAATTTATTTACCGGAAGAAATGAGAGCTAATTTTAAGTCAGCTTGTGCTTTGCATAGGAAAAGTATGAATCAAGTTCTAGTTGACTATATAAGTGAATTTTTAAAAGAAAATGGAGCCACAGGAGTAGATAACAGTAAAGGCGTGGCATGAAAGTAAAAGTTGATGAAATTAATCCTCTAGCTTTGCCATCATTGCCACTAGTTGAACGTTCGCAACTTCCTAGCCTCCCTGCTATTTACTTTGTATTGCAAGGAGAACTTGTAATTTATATTGGACGGTCAACAAACTTACTTGACAGATGGACTTCTCACCACCGTTTTCAGCAATTAAGCCACTTAGGGAAAGATATTAAAATATCTTGGCTTGAATTTCATAACTCAGATACTGACTTATTAGTAGAAATTGAAAATTTATTAATAAAGCACTTTAATCCAGAGCTAAATGGTTCCAAGTGCCAAAGTACACCCAATCAAAAAGCAAAAGTAATGTTTACTTGCGAGCATGATATTAAGGAGAAATTGACCGAATGGGCTAAATCACAAAATCGTACAGTCTCTAATCTTGTAGAAACGCTTGTTATCGATGCCCTTACATCACAACAAGAGCAACCGAATTCCTTGCTAGATAAAGATAGTAAGGGTGTGGCGTGACCAAATAAAAATACAGGAGAAACAATGGTTAGCCTCAAAGAAGCTAAAGACGCTTTAGGACAAGAAGTACATCAATTACAAGAAAAACTAGAACTACTAGAAAACCTTACACAACTAGAAGTACTAAACGATTCTTTCAACCTAGAAGCATTAGAACTAACTCATACTTCGGACGGCACCCAGGCTGTTATTCAAGGCGTAAGTTGGGACAGCTATGAAACCCTACTAGCCAAGTTAGAAGAAAACTCGCATTACCGCGTATCGTATTTAGATGAAATATTAGAAATTGTGTCGCCATCAAGAAAACATGAAACCACAAAATCGCGGATACGTTCTCTTGTAGAACTGCTTCTAATTACTAAACGAATTAAACATACTCCTATGGGGAGTACTACAGCCAGAAATCGTTTAAAGAAAGCTGGAGCGGAACCAGACGAATGCTATTCATTAGGAGGAGAACAAAAAGATATACCCGACTTAGCCATAGAAATAATTATTACTAGTGGCAGTATTAAAAAGTTAGAAACCTATCGACGTTTGGGAGTAAAAGAAGTTTGGTTTTGGAAGAAAAATCACCTTCAATTATTCTACTTACGAGAAGAAAACCCCATAGAATTTTCTCAAACCTACGGTTACGAAGAAATCAAAACTTCAAAGCTTATTCCACAAATCAATATTGGCTTATTAACTGAGTGTATGCTTATCCCAGACCAACTCGACGCAATAGACCAATTTCAGCAAGGTATTAGTTAACCCAAAACTGATAAAATTGAGGAGTATTTATAAGCAGGATTTAGGACTCTTGAGATACCGCGATTCTTTCACAATACCGACAGCAAAAACCCACAAGCCACTGTCAAAAATGTACGCGGTATTGAGCAGAGGTGTGTCCCAGCATCGGTTCTAATTTTTCTTCCACTACCTGACTTCTAACGATTTACCTTAAAATACCTTTTCTTACTTGATTTTGTGGTGCTTAAATCGTCTGTAGGCTTGGGCTTGCGGTCGATTATGACTGAATTGCTTATTCTTACTTTTTTCTATGCTGTTTTGATACCGTATATGTCTTATTGATGCCCTGCGGTATTTGTTGGTTGAAAGTAATCAATGTAACAGCTTTACATACTAAGAGCAAGCCATGCTTGTGGGCTATCAAATACCCTCCGCTCACAGGGTAAACGTTTAATATGACCAAAGCGAAAAATTAAGCTCCACAGCGTAACAACGCTACTCAACACTGTTTAAGTACTGATATACACCAAGGTGAAACATTAGGAGAGTTGCGGGGACATTACAAAGATTTAAAGGATTTATACGAAGGGAATGTACAAGGCGACGAAGAGACACGCGCACTCTGGGATTTATTGAATTCAAATGACTGGTTTAAGTTTAGCGTTAACGCTATTTGGAGGAAGCGACGTAACGAAGAGTACAACGACGGTCAGTTAAAGACAGCTTGGGAAGAATTTACAAAAGCCTTTAAAAAGGAAAACACAATGGTGTGCAATAAAAATTTCTTCAAAAACCACGGAGTAAAACTTAGCTGCCTGAAGTGGAACCAAGGAAGACCAGTACACACAAAAAGTAGTCGTCAGGCAATATTTGAAGAACACGCTAGCTCAACATTTCTTAACGTGGTCGGGAATTGCTTTGACTATCGGCTTTTTTATGGTCATATACATACAGGCACTCAATTACGCGATTGCCTAAAAAAAATGATTTAATCCCTTTGTAAGTTTTGCTGGCAACAGCACTACCTGTTTACCATCTGTAAGAGCAACAGCACCACCTGTTTTGCACCCCTCCCAAAGGATTAAACCAAAATCCTTTACATTTACATTTAAATTTAATTACTTACAGAGTATCATCTCAACCTAAAACAGGTGAGTGCGTTACTAACTAAATTTACAAGGGGACTTGAAACGAGGAGAGTCCCTAACAATGCAAAATGCCGCCCCCCAGCAAGGAAAACGGCACTTCAACAAAAAATCTTGTACTCCCGTAGTACAAGATTCAGCCAAAAAAAAGCAATACCTTTATTCGGGAAAATCGAACAAAGCTAAAAGGTATCCGCACAGTGATGGCTCTATAAATCTCCGAGAACCGTGTCCCTATTGCGGTTACAGTCACGGATTAAAATTAATTCGCTTCAAGGACTCGGAGGGATTTTGTAAATGTGGGAGATGTGACGCTGCTTTATTCTCGATAGCTGAAGCCAAGATAAAGCAAGGACTTACGCATATTGGGACAGTTTTAGATAATTACCGGACTACACCCGCTGCTTTTGATGGGGAGGTGGCGAAATGACTACCCCACAAAAGTATCCAGAAAACGGCTATTGGAGTTACACATTTGGTGAATACGGTTCATTTGCGGACAGCTTGAGCGAAGCAATAAACGGAGTCAGTAACTACATTGAAGGCGAGATGCCGGAATGGATTTATGATGCCTTTGACGGAACGCTCCCGGAACTCCAAGAAAGAGCAAAACAAGAACTAAAGAAAAAATACGCTGCAATAAAGCACAAGTGTTTGACCACTGGTAGCGCTTCTGGTAACGACTGGTCAATCTGGTATGAAGGGGATGAAAGTGAAGTTGGGGAGGTGACGAAATGAAATCTCCTCAAGGATTTGGGAATCCAGAGAAAAAGCCACTAACCGCAGGTCAGCAACTGACCAAAATTTTACGAAAGCTGAGAAAAGCTGAAAGCGAGCCGGTTTATAAGGAATTATCAAGCCGATTTGAAACAGATCCGCATTCGGACGCTTGCGATAGCGACAATTTACCCGACTTTACTTTTGACGATGAGGAGATAATTTTTCCAAGTTTGGTTCCTCAGCATTCGGAAGAATTGCAAAAAAGTGCCATAGCTTCCGACATCATTCGTTTAAATTTTAAATCTTTAACTGGTAATGCTCCTGGGAGCTATCTGCTTTACTCGGACGAGTTAAAACGTACTAACACCGGGCGGGTTAGTTTGAGAACCATTGAGCGTTATTCCTGTTGCGAGGATGGGGGATGGTATTGTGGCGGGGTTGATGTCCTCACCGGGGATATTTCCCAATGGGGTACTTTTAAACCGGACAATCCCCATTTTGATATATCCAAGGGTAAGTACGTTAAATACGAGCATCCCCTCAAGGTTCCCACAGAAATTTTTGCTCTAAGAATTCCCGTTAATATTTGGGAAGTAATCGCACGGCGTTATGATGTGGCGTTACCAGATAATTACCGCGACGTTGTAAACTCTCCTGGGATTTTCTGGAAGTGGGTTATTGATAACCCCAAAATTCCTTTGATTATTACCGAGGGGGCTAAAAAAGCGGCTGCAATTCTTAGCTGTAGCTATGTGGGGATAGCATTACCCGGTATTACGATGGGCATCCGCAGACCCAAAAATGATGATGGGGAAGTCGTAGGAATGCCTTACTTAATTCCCCAGCTACAAATATTTGCTAGCCCCGAGCGACGTGTTTATTTCTGTTTTGACCAAGATTCCAAGCGGAGTACGAGACGCGACGTAAACAACGCGATATCCAAAACAGCTAAATTATTTAAAAAATTTGGTTGTACCCCCGGCGTGATTAGCTGGGATAAGAAATTAGGAAAGGGAATTGATGACGCGCTTTATAATTCCTCCTTACTGGAAATCAATCCAGAAGAACAGTTTGGGAATTTCTACCGTAGCGCTTTGGGCTTTGATGATTGGGAATCAAAACAGCTAAAAGAGCTAACCTACCCAGTTGACCAAAAGTTAAATCGACGCTACTTGCTAAACCAAGATAATCCAAACGATACCTTACCACCAACGGATGCTCAACTAATCGGCGTTAGAAGCCCCAAGGGGACGGGTAAAACTCATTGGATGGCTTGGTACACCTCTCCCCTACTTTCTAGCGGTGAGAAGCGCATTCTACTGCTTACCCATAGAATCCAGCTTTCTACACAGACCGCTGATAGGTTGTGTATCCCCTACGTTACCGATGTCAAAGACTGCGAAACCAAAAATTTACTTGGTATGGGGCTTTGTATTGATTCCCTACATCCCAATTCCCAAGCCAGATTTAAGCCCGAATATTGGGGTAATAGTGTGGTCATCATTGACGAGGTAATGCAGGTAATTTGGCATTTATTATCATCAAGTACCTGTGTTAAAGAAAGGGTAGCGATTGTTAAAACTCTCAAAGAACTTCTACAGAATGTTATTCGTAGTGGAGGAAAAATAATTATTGCTGATGCTGATTTAAATGATATTGCAATTGACTTTATTAAGGGGTTAATTGGTTGGGAAATTAAAACTCATATCATTGAGAATGAGTACAAGTTTAATCAGCCTTGGAAGGTACATAATTTTAAGGATAAAGATGCGAGTCGTTTAGTTACGTTACTCAAAGAAAAGCTTAAAAAAGGTGAAAAACATTTACTTTGCGTATCCGGTCAAAAAGCAAAGTCAAAATGGGGAAGTATTGCCCTTGAAGCATTCTTTAAGAAGCATATACCAGACCTCAAGATACTTAGAATTGATTCGGAAACTGTAGCTAATCCTAAACATCCTGCTTACGGTTGTGTGAATAAAATTAATGAGGTAATCAAGGATTATGATTTAGTAATCGCTACACCAACGATTGAAACTGGTGTAAGTATTGAAGAAAAACATTTTGATGGGGTATGGGGAATATTTCAAGGGGTTAGTACTACTGATTCAGTAAGGCAATTCTTATCAAGATACCGCGTACCAGTACCGCGCTATATTTGGGTTAAACCTACCGGGATAGGCTTTATTGGTAATAAATCTACTAATTACAAAGCGCTTATAGCTAGTCAAAGAAAGTTAGATAAAGCTAATAGGAATCGTTTAATTGATTGCGGTTTTGAGGAGACTTTAGATGGTAATTTTGAACCAATAGCGTTAACTACTTGGGCTAAGTTAGCAGCAATTATCAATCAAGGTAAGTGGAATTATTCGGAGCAAGTATTACACGAACTTGAAGCTGAAGGACATATCATAATTGATATTGATAATTCTGATGATTTTATTGATAGCGATGATAGCGAAAAAATAGAATTACCATCTGAGAATCAAGCAGAAAAAACCAAAGCAGAAATTGATAATAACCGAGACGAACAATACCAGAAACATCGGGAGAATGTTGCACAAGCAGAAAGCTTAAATGATACAGCTTACGAGAAATTACAAAAGCAGCAGTCCCGTAATGATGATGAATTATTACAGTTAAGGAAAGGGAAATTAGAGCGTACTTACGGGGTAGAAGTTACACCGAACTTAGTACATAAAGATGATGACGGATGGTACCCACAGATACGATTACATTATTATTTTGATGTGGGTAGGAAGTTTTTAAATAAGAGGGAAGAATCAATAATTAATTCTGCTTTGAGTAATGGAAATGGGGAGTATTTTGCACCGGATACTAATAAAAGTTTTTTAGGTAAAAACATAGACGCTTTGGATTTTCTGGGAATTAATCGACTCTACAACGATACCAATTTTGACAAAAATCACCCAGTAATCCAAGATATTTACAATAAATGTCGTAATAATATTTATGTTTTGAAATTAGCGTTAGGTGTTGATTTTTCTCAGGTGAATAACCCGATTGAATGTACCCAAAGGCTTTTAAATTTAATTGGTCACAAAATGCCTTGTTTGGGTAGATTTGGCAGTCGGAGGAACCGCGTAAGGAAATATGGCTCCCCCCATGCTGGATTTGTGCGAGATGAGAAAACCAAAAAAATCATTTTGGATAACGGTCAAGCGGTACCGCTACCAGATGGTAGGGAGGAAGTTTTCTTAAACTGGATTGAACGCGACACCAAAGCCGAACAAAAAGCAATCGAGCAGAAGCGGAAGTTATCCGAGCAAAAAGCAGCTACCCAAATACAGGATGAGTGGTTGCAGGGAGATACCTTACAACACATTGCTGATGTTTTGCAATCCTGCGATTCTTCCCAGATGGTAAGCGATTTGAGAAGCATCTACCCCGACTACGCACTTAAAGCAGCTGTAAAATTATTACCTGCGAATGTACGAGCAATAATAGCGGGTTGGGTTAAGCAACAGAATCAGTCTGGTTTTCTGAGGACCGCTTAAGTTGTTCAATCAGCTTGCGATAACTTTTCCCTGCTTCGTTAGCTTTTTTCATCAAAACCCGACCTTGCTCAAAATTATCAGATGCGAATTCTGCCATAGCTTCTTTACTAAACTGGGACGCTTGAGCAGAATAAGCACGAATTTGAGTTTTTAATTCATTTGTATTATTCATGTTCCTCTATAACGGTTATTAAATTTTCTGCGAACTGAAAAACGTTATCCGCTTGACTCTCAAGCAAGCTAGCGTCATTGTAGTTCCCTAATTCTATAGCAGCGTCCGCTTCTGTATATAGATTTGTGCTGATTTGTTGCAGAGCCACATATGCAGCCATTAGGGCATCACTAGTTTGTTTCTCGATTTTATCGCCTCCATAGCCAAAACGTTTCCATCCTCAATATCTCAGTTATTAACCAGCTACGTCTACTTATCAAGGAAACTGGTGTCCACCACTTGCTGTAGCCATATGGGGATAACCTGTGTCCACCGTCGGTACTATCTATTTATTTACAGGGGGTGGACACCATCAACTTTTCTTGATATATCGTGTCGA
>JBCBPQ010000113.1:0-21102 GCA_039820645.1 Cyanobacteria bacterium J06633_8
CACGATTTTAGTAATTGGTAATTGGTAATTGGGGATTGGGCATTGGGCATTGGGCATTGGTAATTTCTAATTCACTACTTGCTATCCATAACTTTTTACAGTTAACAGTTAACAGTGAACAGTTAACAGTGAGTAGTTAACAGTTAACAGTAAAAAGTTATGGATAGCAAGTAGTGAATTAGAAATTACCAATGCCCAATGCCCAATGCCCAATCCCCAATTACCAATTACCAATTACTAAAATCGTGAGATGTCTAATAAAATGTCAATACCATTAGCTTTTGTAATTTGTACGGAACCAGGACGTTTAGAACCCCAATCTTTGATGCTTGCAGAAAGCATTCGCAAATTTTGTGGAAATTTAAAAAATACACCAATATATAGTTTTCATCCTAGAACTGGAATACCTATTGCCGAAGAAACTCAAAAAGCATTTGAACAGTTAGGAGTTATTCACCAACAACTACCAATCAATGTAGAATTTCATGAATATTATTTAGCAAATAAACCATTGACTTGTGCGTATGCAGAACAGAATATAGATGCAGAAATTTTAGTTTTTCTTGATAGCGATAAATGCTTTTTTGAGGAACCAAAAGAATTTATATTACCAGAAGATTGTAACGTGCGGATGCGTCCAGAATATGGACAAGGTATCGGTTCTACCGGTAATAATGACCCCCATGAATGGTACTGGCAGAAACTTTATCAAATCCTAGGAGTAAAACAAGAATATTTTGTCAATACTCCAATTGGAAATAAAAAAATTAGAGCTTACTGGAATTCCGGTTTAGTTGCAGTCAGAAGAAGTGCCGGTATATTCACATCCTGGAAGCAAAACTTTGAAAAAGTAATGCGTTTAGATATTACTCCCCCCCAGGGTATTTACTTTGTCGAACAGTCAGTTTTATCTATCACTTTGTGTGCTTTGGAAGAAAATGTCTCGCATTTTTCCGATAATTATAGCTATCCTCTGCCTTTACATAATCGCTTGTCAAAACAATGGCGATTGAAAAAGTGGGATGATTTAATTTCGATGCATTATTTCAACTTGTTCTACTATCATGACTGGAATCAACAAATTAAAAAACTAAAGAATTTTAAATTAAAATCTGACAAATATAATTGGATATGTGAAAGAGTAATTGCTCATCAAATGCCTCGTACATCTGTATTGCATAGGCATATGTTGAAAGTCAGAAAGTTTGAGCAAAAACTCAATCGTTTTAATTTGAATATTAACTTAAGCGGTTGGATAGAACGAGTAGGAAATCTTTAAAGTTTATATCATAAATTCCAGATATATTTCACTATCTCTTTACAGTAAACCCTATCAATTCATATCAATGAACAGTAAAATAAATAAAGCACAAATAGCGGTCATAATGACCTGTTTTAACAGATGCGAAACTACCCTTGCTTGTCTACAAGCCCTACATCAGCAAACAATTGATTTTGATGTTTACTTAACTGATGATGGTAGTTCTGATGGAACCGCTGAAGCAATTAAAGCAGAATTTCCCCAAGTAAAAATTCTCCAAGGAAACGGTAATTTATTCTGGGTTGGAGGAATGCGTCTTGCCTTCGCAGAAGCAATCAAAAATTCCTACAATTATTATCTTTGGTTGAATGACGATACTTTTCTAGAAAAAGATACCTTACATAAGTTGTTGAAAATTCAACTTTATTTGAGCGAACAAAATTGTGAAAACTCCATCGTCGTTGGCACTACTCAAGATCCAATTACCAGAAAACCTACCTATGGAGGTGCAGTTAAATCCAAAAAATGGTATTCAAATAAATTTGAATTTTTAGAACCAACTCAAGTTATACAGCAATGTGACGCGATGTTTGGTAACTGCGTGCTAATTCCTCACAATGTTGTAGCAAAAGTTGGCAATATTGATGCAGCATTTATTCATAGTTTAGGAGACTTGGATTATGCTCTCAGAGCGCGTAAAAATGGTTGTTCTATCTGGATTGCACCAGGATATGTAGGTACTTGCAGCAAAAATTCCATTCGTAATAGCTGGGCTGACACTAATTTACCACTACAAGAACGGTTGCGAAAAGTATTGCAAATAAAAGGATTTCCTCTTAAACCTTGGACTACATTTTGTGCCCGTCATTCCGGTTCATTTTGGTTCATTTACTGGTTATTACCCTATATTCGTGCCATTATCGGTTATAAAAATTTGGCTGCATCTCCAACATTTACTGAAGAAGTAACTCAAAAGGTTAAAGGTTAAAGGTTGAAGTTTAAAGGTTATTATTTTCCTTGTCTCGCCATCTCCGCATTTCTCCATCTACCTCTATTTTTTATATCTATTAATATTAATTATTAACTATGGGTAAACGTTTATTAATTGTCTCAAATCTTGATTCTAGCGAGCCTTTTGGTGCTTTTACAAGACCTTTTTATCTCGGACAATATCTGGTTGAGCATTTTGATGTTTGCCAATTAGGTTTAGATTGTTCTTCTGTTGATTACGCACCTTCAATTTCTGTTGGTTCTAGAAGTATTAAGTCCTATATTAAATCGGTACAAAAGTGTATTGATGAATTTCGTCCAGATATTATATACGCTCAAGAAACACGTCCAAGTATAGCAGCAATTACTGCTATGAAACTGAAAAAATCTCAAAATTTTCCTCTTGTATTAGATTTTCACACCTTTTCCGCTTATGAATACTGGAGTCGTTTATCTTCAGTTGATAATTGGTTTCAAGAGCTAACACAATGTATTAAAACCTATATTGCTCAAGGAATTCTCGTATATTCAGGTCATCCTATTATTGCCGCTGGAGAATCTACTCCCAAACTTATTTCCCAATGGTATAGAAAAAATCCCCAACAGATTACTTGTATAGGAAATGGAGTTACAGAAGACTTTCTGCAAAATCATTATTTAGATGATAATGACCCTTATGAAAAATTTCGACCGTCAAAAGTAGTAATTGTTGTAGCGCCTAAAACATATGGATTTCCTACTAATGATATGTCGGTATCCATGACAATTGATATTGCGAAAAAGCTAGAAAATAGTCAACAAATAATAAATTTTATCGTAATTGGTCGCGATAAAGAAGATATAGAAGAAGAACTACCATCTAATATTCATTTTACAGGATTTTTACCTAGTAGAAATGATTTTATCACCCATATTAAATATGCAGATATTTGTTTATTACCATTCTCCAAACAAGCGGTAGCAGGAGGAGCGCGTAATAAAGCTCTAGATTATTTTGCAAGTCAAAAACTAGTAATTTCCACACCTGAAGGTTTGCGTGGTTTGGAAGAATTCCGCCATCGTCAACATCTTTTAGTCACGAGTTACTCTACCGAAGATATTGCTGAAACTATATTAGATGCTGCTTTAAATGAAGCAAAATATCAACCTGCCGTCAGAGCTGCATACAACTTAATTAAAGAAAAATATTCTTGGGGTGCTAGAGCGCAATCTATCGCAAATATTTTGTTAACTGCAAGTAATTCCTAACTTTTTGAATAATCAATCATGAACTCTTCCCCATTAAAATTTCTCGGCGTTCAGTTAGATGCATTAAATCTGACTCAGTTGAATGGTTTAATTGCAAAATCAATTGCAGAGCAGAAAAAAAATCTTATTGCCAATCATAATCTCAACAGTCTGTATATTTATCATCACGATCCAAAGATGCGGGAATTCTATGAAAAAGCAGATTATACCCATATCGATGGTATGCCTTTAGTACTGATTGGCAAACTAAAAGGCTATTCAGTTGAGCGAGAACATCGCGTTACTTATGCCGATTGGGTATGGCCTTTAATGGAAGAAGCTGCTACTAAAGGTTGGAGAGTATTTTATCTCGGTTCTAAACCAGGAGTTGCTGATAAAGGAGCAGAAATTTTACGTCAAAAATTCCCTGGCTTAGAAATTGCTTGCGCTCATGGATATATAGATGTAGATAAAGACAGCCAGGAAAATCAAGATACTATCGCTGCCATCAATGCTTTTCAACCTCATATCTTGATGGTAGGAATGAGTATGCCACGTCAGGAGCATTGGATACTCGATAATCTCGAACAGCTTCATACCAATGCAATTTTACCTAGTGGGGCTTGCATAGACTATGTTGCAGGTGCAGTTCCCACTCCGCCTCGATGGATGGGCATGGTGGGTTTGGAATGGTTTTATCGTCTAATTAGCGAGCCAAAAAGGTTGTGGAAGCGTTACTTAGTTCAGCCTTGGTTTATTTTGAAATTATTAATTCAGGAATTATTCAGTCAAAGATTTTCAATGTCCACTAACACCATAACAATAAATAACTTTAAACCGGATTTACGCTCATCCAATAGCGCAACCATACAGAGAGGGCTTTTTATCCGCTTGCTGCGGGTAACTCTACTAATTTTTCTCGATGTTTTATCACTTAGCTTAGCTTGGAATATAGCTGTTAATTATGCTTCCCCTTTCCAGTCAGAATGGACAACCAATTCATCTTTTCTGCTGCTAAGTTTGGCAATCCAAATCGCCATACTTGCCATAACTGGAGTCTACCGAGGGGGGGTACATCGTCGGGATTATCTCAGCCTCATTAAAGCAGTATCTTTATCATCAATACTGCTATCGCTAATCGCCTATGCTTACGATCCAACAACTTATATTGCTCGCTCCACTTACTTACTCTATTGGATTGCATCTGTTGCAGGTATTTGTACCACTCGATTTTTATTCAACTTATCAACTAACTATCTCCGTCAAAATGGTGTAATGCGCCATTCGATGTTTTTGATTGCAGATGGTGAACAAAAAGAGCAATTGATGAAAATTATCGAAAAAGATGATTGTTACAACGTAAAAGGTTCTGCTGACTCTAGCTGTTTAGATTGGGCTAACAGAGAAAAAACCTTTTTATCTCTACGCAGTCAAAATGTCGAAGAAGTTTTTATCTCCTGGGATTCAATAAAAAATCGTTCTTTCCTTTGTTGGCATTTTTATAATGCCGGAATTACCCTACATATACTACCCACAGAGAATAGAATTCCTTTTTCTACATCTCGGTTTAGCTTAATTGGAGGATTACCTTTCCCCACTATTGCAGCACCAATTTTTGCTGGGGTTGATTTCGGCATTAAAAGATTGTTTGACTTTTGTTTCTCCCTGATTCTAATTATCTTGCTTGCACCTGTATATATTTCTATTGCGATTCTAATCAAGCTAGATTCTCCCGGCTCAGTATTTTTCCGCCAGAAACGTGTTGGTTTACACCGTAAAGAGTTTCTGATTTGGAAATTCAGAACCATGATTACCGATGCCGAAAAAGTTCAAGCCTCCATAGAAGATAAAAATGAAATGAAAGATGGTGTCTTTTTCAAAATGAAAAATGACCCAAGAGTTACAAGAGTTGGACGATTTTTACGTCGCTACAGTTTAGACGAACTACCACAATTTTTCAACGTTTTAGTCGGTGACATGAGTTTAATAGGTCCCCGCCCCTTACCAATGCGCGATGTAGAAAAGTTTCAAACTAAGCATTTTATTCGTCAAGAAGTTCTTCCCGGTATTACTGGATTATGGCAAGTCTCCGGACGTGCTGAGATTGATAATTTTGATGATGTGATTAAATTAGATATGAACTACATCGAAAATTGGTCAATATTACTTGATTTGAGAATATTCTTGCGAACTTTCAGAGTTATCCTCGAAAAAACTGGTGCTTATTAGCTTTACTAGTTGTATAGAAAAACTTGAAAACCCCACTTCTGTCAGAAGTGGGGTTTTTTATCTTAAAGAAGCTGGAGTTGAAGATAAAAAAATTGGCATTACTGAAAAGTAATGAATTATATTTATTTACATTTTGTATTATAAAACGAAATGTTTGTAGAGACGTAGCAATGCTACGTCTCCCAAGATTTGAAGTCATAATTTGGCGTTGCTGAATAAAAATATGAAGTTGTGATTTCACATTGTTTGAGACGTAACAGTGTTACGTCTCTACATAGGTTTCATGTTTTTGACAAAATCTGTATAAATGCAATTCATAGATTAATTCAGCAACGCCAATATTCGTAATAAACCCGGTTTCAGAGCAAGGTGCATCTGGTATGTAGCCAAAAAAAAGCGGAGCTTGCACCCCGATGAAATTGTACTAATCAACATTAACCGAAACGTCCGGAAACATAATCGCGGGTACGTTGATCCAGAGGATTTTTGAAAATTTGATCGGTAGTACCGAATTCAACCATTTGTCCGATACGGCTTTCATCAGTACTAAAGAATGCCGTAAAGTCAGCGACACGTTGCGCTTGTTGCATATTGTGAGTCACAATTGCAATTGTCAATTCACCACGCAAACTATCGATTAACTCTTCAATCTTCATAGTTGCAATGGGATCTAATGCCGAACAAGGTTCGTCCATCAGCAAAACTTTTGGTCTGACTGCTAAAGAACGAGCAATACACAAACGCTGTTGTTGACCACCAGATAAACCTAAAGCTGACTTGTATAGTTTATCCTTGACTTCATCCCACAATGCAGCACCCTTAATTGCAGATTCAACAATACCGTCCAATTCTGATTTGGGGCAATGTCTGGCGATTCTAATTCCATAAGCTACATTATCATAAATGCTCATGGGAAACAGATTTGGCTTTTGGAACACCATGCCAATTTGACGGCGCAATCTGTTGGTATTAACGCGAGAAGAGTAGATATTTTGACCGAAAAATTCGACTTTTCCATCAATTTTGACATCGGCTTCTAATTCACCAATACGATTGAGAGATTTGATGAAAGTTGATTTACCGCAACCCGAAGGACCAATAAGTGCGGTAACTTGTCTTTGGTAAATGTCTAAAGACACTCCTTGAAGTGCTTTGAAAGTACCGTAATAGAAAGCAAGGTTTTTGACAGTAATGGCTGGAATTAAGTTACTCATGAAGAAAGAAACTTGGATGATAGAAACGACGGGAATTACAACTAGATAAGTATGAAAGCTTTGCGGTTCAACCTTATTTAAGCTTTTTACTTGTGATGACGCGAGACAGGAGATTCAACAAGAAGATTAAACCCACCAATACAATTGAAGCTGTCCAGACTAACTGAAATATTTCTGGTCTGTCGTCTTGGTAGAAGCGATAAATTAATATAGGTAAGGAAGCTGTTTCTTCAAATAGTCCTTTTGCCCAAAAGTTGCTGAACAAAGCCGTAAAAATTAGCGGTGCTGTTTCACCACTAGCGCGGGCTATTGCTAACAAAGTTGCTGTAGTAATTCCAGGTAATCCAGCAGCTAGCACGACGCGAAAAGTAGTTTGGAAACGATTTCCCCCCAATGCTGCCGATGCCAAGCGTAGGGAATTTGGAACTAGTTTTAATACTTCCTCGGTTGTTAAAGCAATAACCGGAAGCATAATTACACCTAAAGCAAAACCACCTGCAACAGCGCTAAATTGCTTGGTTGTAGCGACAAAAACACCGTAAGCAAATACACCAACAACAATTGAAGGTACGCCAGAAAGAATAGTGGTGATAAAACGGACAACAGAAGCAATCTTGGAATTCTTACCAAATTCCGATAGAAATATTCCCGTCATTACTCCAACAGGAATGGCAAACATAGAGCCAATTGTAACCATTTTGATTGTGCCAAAAATCGCATTGGCAAAACCAAAATCAATCACCTGATTAACAAACATTTCTGGTTTGAGATTGGACAGTCCCCGTCCAAGAATTTCCCATACCAGGGAAAATAAAGGTAACAGCGCCACAAAGGTGAAAAAGAAAGCAATAGCAGTCATTCCATACTGCAACGCAAACCTTTCTGGAGAAAGAGGATTGCATATCTCTCTCGCTACAGACAAATCAATTTCCGAACGTTTTCTAGCACTCATTTCTCTCAACCTACTCAAAACATTTTCGACGGGAATTCGTTAAACCTTCATTATTGATAGCTTTGCAGTATTTAGGTTAGATAAACTACTTGTTTTTCCTGTTCAGCCACTGCACTAATACCACAGCACCAACATTTACTGCTAGAGTAACAACGAACAAAACCAAAGCTAAATAAGTTAAGGCTCCAACGTGCAGCCTATTTTCGGCTTCAGCAAATTCATTCGCTAGTACAGCCGGAATTGTATAGCTAGCATCTAGCAAGGAAGCACTGATAAATTCTGAGTTACCAATAACCATTGTTACAGCCATTGTTTCCCCTAAAGCCCGTCCCAAAGCCAGCATCGTAGCACCAACAATACCAGAGAACCCACTAGGTAATAATACGTTGAAAATAGTCTCCCAACGGGTAGCACCTAATGCCATCGAACCTGTGCGGTAATGTTTGGGAACAACCATTAGAACGTCGCGGCTAATTGCTGCCATTGTAGGCAAAATCATGATAGCTAGAATTATTCCCGCAGTGAATAAATTATCACCGCTAGGAAATTCAGTATTAAACAGTGGTATCCAGTTAAGATTTACCGATAACCAGGTTTGCAAAGGTACGATAACCGGAATTAAAACAAAAACACCCCATAAACCAATAATTACGCTGGGGATTGCCGCAATTAACTCAACAATAAAAGCAATTGGCGATCGCACGTAAGAAGGTAGAAAATCTTCACTAGTAACAAGAGAAATCGCTAATCCTACAGGTATAGCAATTAAAATCGCTAAAAGGCTGCTTACAAGAGTTCCGTAAATGTATGGTAATGCACCATAAACTCCTTCAACAGTATCCCAGTCTTGGCTCCAGAGAAATCCGAGTCCGAATTTGATAACAGCCGGTTTTGCTTCCTGAAAAATGATATAAATCATCCACAGGAACATAAATATTACAAATACCGCAAAAGAGCGCACCAGCCATTTAAATCCTTGCTCTAGCCAGAGATTTTTAGCATCTTGAGCAAAAATATCGAGCTTGTCATCAACTACTGAATTGGGTTGAACAGATGAATTAGCCATTGCCAGTCATTTAAATTTTAGTTTTTACGAAGGGATGCATTTATGTAGAGATTTGAGGTTTGGGATTTCGAGAATTTTTTCTATAAGAAATCGCAAAATTATTATGTAGCATCCCAAACTATCAGATTACGTTTGTATTCAGATGAAATCCACAAACAGCTAAGAAGAAGGGTGGGCATAACCCACCCCATCCTTCTTTAATTAAGTCTTAGGAATATCTATTGAACAGATAGAAATACAGAAGTTAGAATTTTAACTCCTGTATCGGAAAGTTAATTACTTAACTTCTCTGTTAACTTGGTTGATTACACGTCTTCTAACCTTTGTAGGAATGCTGGTGTAAAGTAACTTACCATTGAAGCTTTGACCAGTGGTCATTACCCACTTGATCCACTTCTTAACAGCAGCAGCCTTAGCCGCAGATGGGTATTTCTTGTAGATCATCATCCAGGTTAAACCAACGATGGGATAACCTCTAGAAGAATCTCCAACAAATACGCGGTAGTTAGCGGGGAACTTAACGCTAGACAAACCAAGGTTAGCAGCCTTCAAAGAAGGAGCAACAAACTGTCCTCTTCTGTTTTGAACTCTTGCAGACTTAAGTCTGTTCAAACGAGCGTAGGAGTAGTTAACGTAACCGATACCACCACTAGTACGCTTAACCAAAGCAGCTACACCAGAGTTACCTTTACCCTTTCTAGCTCCTCTGAAAGCCCATCTAGGCTTCTTGGAAGTACCAACTCTTCCTTTGAAGTAATTAGAGATGGTGCTGAGGTGGTTTGTGAAGATGAAGGTTGTACCGGAACCATCTGCACGAACAACAGGGGTGATTCTACGGTTAGGCAATCTAACACCGGGGTTGTCCTTTCTGATTCTTGGGTGATTCCACTTGGTGATTCTACCAGCGAAAATCAAAGGTAGAGTTGTGCGAGACAACTTGAGGTTGCTAACACCGGGCAAGTTGTAAACAACGGAAACAGCACCACCAGCGGTAGGAACCAAGATTGTTCCACGGCTTACTTTATTGATGTCAGAATCCTTCATTGCCGCGTCACTACCGCCGAAATCAACGCTTCCTCTTACGAAGTTGCGGATACCACAGCTAGAACCACAGGAGGTATAGCTTACTTGTAAGTCGGAGTGTGTCTTGCGAACTTCACGAGCATATCTCTGATACAAAGGATTAGGGAAGCTAGCACCTGCACCTACTAAACTTTGAGCTTGAGCAGCAGCTCCAGTTAATAGAAAAGCAGCAGCAGCAAGGGAAGAAGTTACGATTCGATTCAATCCGGTAACTTTTAAATTCATAGTGTCTTGATTTGTGGGGATAGAGTTCTACATGAGATGCCTACCAGAAATACCCTACCCTTTTACTAGTTAAGAACTGTTAAAGAAGGCAGCAATAATACTTTAAAATATGTTTAAATTTTGGTTTTTAGGTAATACTAATTATTCTTCAATAAGAACATATATAAAATATTTGATTGGTATACTTTGTAATTTAAAATTCTATTCTTAGAGTAGCGATTGTAAAACAAAAAAACAATCTATTTATCTCATAATGCTACTATTGATATACAGTATTCTATAATTTTGGACGAAAAAAGTATAAAGCATTAAATATTTTGCTTGATAATTTATGCTTTATGCTGCAAAATAATTATCTGGTTTCGCTCTGTGCATCTGTCTTATCTTGAGTTTTTCTTGGCATTGTGCAATCCAGATTCCCAGAGCCAAATACATGATTAAGTCATATATTCTGAATAATTTGTTCGTTCCATTACGACAAATTTCTCCATCAATGTTGCTAGCTTCAGCAGCTTTGCATAGTTTGTTATTTGCAGTACCAATACCTTCAAATTCGCCGGAT
This sequence comes from Cyanobacteria bacterium J06633_8, assembly GCA_039820645.1. GTDB lineage: Bacteria > Cyanobacteriota > Cyanobacteriia > Cyanobacteriales > Nostocaceae > Rivularia. The sequence continues at coordinate 10,810 of JBCBPQ010000113.1, forward strand.
ATAGAATTATCAAAAGGCGATAAGGCTCCAAAAAAAGATACAACAAAAAAAGATGTTTGTGATGAAGAGATTTCCCTTGAAGCAGCAGGGGAAGATTCTTTAGGTGAAGATATTTCCCTTGAAGCAGCAGGGGAAGATTCTTTAGGTGAAGATATTTCCCTTGATGAAGGAGCAGGGGAAGATTCTTTAAGTAAAGATATTTCCCTTGATGAAGGAGCAGGGGAAGATTCTTTAAGTAAAGATACTTCTCTTGATGAAGGAGCAGGGGAAGATTCTTTAAGTAAAGATACTTCCCTTGATGAAGGAGCAGGGGAAGATTCTTTAAGTGAAGATATTTCCCTTGATGAAGGAGCAGGAGAAGATTCTTTAGGGGAAGATGCTTCCCTTGAAGGAGCAGGAGAAGATTCTTTAGAGGAAGATGACTCTTTTGCCAAAGAAATATTAGGTGAAGAAAATACAGCTACTTCTTCAGAAAAAGAACTGTGCGAAGATGACACCTTACCAAAAGGAAAAGCCGTAAAAGTACCGAAAGAAATCCCTTTGCTAACGGATTTGGAAAACGAAAGCAAGGGTGAAGAAGCTGGGGATAGTGAAGACGCAATTCCGGATTTGACTAATGGTGATTCTTTAGATGAGTCAGGCGATTCTATCGATGAAACACCTAGTGACGATATTTCTCTTGGCGGAGATGATATTCCATCAGAAGATTTGTCTACTCCCAGCGAAAATTTATCTTTAAGTGAACCCGAAGCTGAACCTGAAATTGCTTTTACACCTTCCGAGCCAGTAGAAGACAACATCGATGATACACCTTCCGAGCCAGTAGAAGACAACATCGAAGATACACTTTCCGAACCAGTAGAAGAGCCTATCGAAGATACACCTTCCGAGCCAGTAGAAGACAATATCGAAGATACACCTTCCGAGCCAGTAGAAGACAATATCGAAGATACACCTTCCGAGCCAGTAGAAGACAATATCGAAGATACACCTTCCGAACCAGTAGAAAAACCAGAAGAAATAGCGAAACCAGAATCCTCTGATACAGAAGCCGAATTGAATCCAGAAGAAACTACTCCTCCCCAAACAGATACCCAACCCCAATCTCGTCCAGTCGATCCCTTTGCTGAATTTCCTAAATACAGTAGCGTTAGACCTAATTTTTGTGGAGTAAAAAGCGCAAAAATAGATAGACGCACTAGACTAACATCTGATTCTTTAGATTCAGTACAAGCCTATTTCGAGAAAAAGTTAGCAGGAACTGATTTTCAGGTAGAAAAACTTACCGATAAAACCGATACAAAGGTTTATCAAGTTTCCAAAGGCAGTCTAACTCAATTTCTACAGCTTTTCGCAGTTAAAGAGCAGGGTACGATGATTCTTTTATCTTCCCGGCGAGTTGACTGCTACAGATTAAGCAATGAAAATCAGTTAGAAGAAACTAAAACCGAAGAACAAACCGAAGAACAAGCTTTTGATGCTACATTCCAAAATCTATACGCTGAACTTAGTTGGACAGAAGAAAAAGATTTTGTTGCAAATTCAGAAGTAGAAAAAATCTTCGGGAAAGATACAGACAAAACTCTTGACGAATTAGCTTTACTGGTTACAACAAAGTTAGAGTCAGAAGGTTTTGAAGCATCTCAAATCAACCAAGAAAATCCCGGACTTTTGTATCAAGTCAAAAAAGGTGAATTTACAAAATATATTTCTTTTTTACCAACGAAAGAAGGTAAAGGAGTAATTATTTTAGCTTTGAAGAATTCTCCTTAATCTGTAACTAGTATTTTTAAATTTGTAATTCGTAATTCGTAACTTTGATTATGGATTACGATTTTTTATTGTCTAAATACTTAATATCAACTTCACTCAACCACTTATGAATCAAAAATATGTTCGTAGTTGCGCTTCAGCGCCAAATATGCTTCTGACTTTTCACATTAAGTCCTCCAACAACAAAAATACCTTACTTTTTCCACAGACTTATTATCAATAGCTATAATTTAATGACAATAGCCAAGGAAAAAATCAGGGCTTGAGAAAACGTTAAAATGGGAGCATCCCAATGCAGGCAAATTGATCGAAATTTTAGTTGTCATTGCGAAGGTCGCTAAGTGCGTAATGACAAATTATATTTTTACACATTTGGGATGCTCCCCGTTAAAATAGCCTTTTCTACATCCCGTGAAAAGTCAGATATGCTTGGCGCTGAAGCGCAACTACGAACTACAAAAATTCGTAATTCCTAATCAAAAAAATGATGAAGAATTACGAAATATTCATGTATTAAATCAATCACTAATTAACATTCACATCTTGAACAGTTTCATTCCAAAGATGTAAATAAATCAACTCTAATTGATTGCTAATCGTGGCAAAATAGTCCACGCGACGCACACGTAATACAATAAAAAGCCGAAAACAAACATATGCAAGAATCGCTACTGCTATTCCTGCTGCACTGCTAATTAACGCTTGCAGAATTAAATTTGCTACCCCGCTACTATCTGCACTATCTGCACCAGCGTTTCTCAAAGTTAGAAAAGTGGTAATTAAACCACCAGCAGTACCCAAAATACCTAATAAAGGCGCAATTACAACTACACTTTCTAACAGCTTATTGCTTCCCCCGATATCAATCAATTCTTTGTCAGCTGATGCTTGTAGTGCTAAACGAAAATTCTCCGGTGTTGGATTATTTAGTTTTAATGGTGCAGCAAGAAAACGCCCAATCGCCAAATCTTCAGCAGCAGTAGCAATTTCTCCTGCTTTCTCCCAATCATATTGTGCTACTGTTAGCACATCCTGCACTACCTGTCTTTCCTGAACCACCAACTTTAACCAAAACCAAACGCGCTGCATCGCGTAAGCCAAAGTTACAACAGACAAAACTAGCAGAGGAAACATCATGAAGCCCCCTGCCAAAAAGATATTAAATAGTCTGGTCATTTTTACTCAGGTAAGCGCCTACTGTAACAAATGATTCGCCGTAATAAGTAGAATACCTGATTTAAAGCCTTGTTTTGGTTAAGGCAAGTTTCGTTAAAGGATAAGCTGTGATTAAAGCAAACAAATCAGTGAACAGTACCATGACAGTACCATGACAGTGAACAGTTATCACTTATCAATAAACATGGCATTGCTGAATAAAACCATGAATTATATTTACCTACATGTTGTAGTAAACATGAAACTATTGTAGAGACGTAGCACTGCTACGTCTCGGGCAATTTGAAATCATAGTTTCATATTCTAACTCACTGTTCACTGATAACTGCTCACTGATAACTGATTTACTTCCCTTTCAAAATATGAATTGCCGCACCCGCAGCAGTACCATTGATAGTGTTACTAACAGTATTGATAGTGTTAGTAACACTATTGTCGCGGTTGGTAATTTCACCTTCGACAGTATCATCTGCCGCAGCTGCTCCTAAATCCTGAATAAGATTGGGGTCTTTTTTGTACATTGAGAAAACCCTTTTTTATAAACAGCTTGGTCTATAATCTATGTTTGGGTCATTAGTTTCGATTCTAATTCCTTTGCTATTTCATTTCTGGTATGCTCGCAATGAAATTCCACTGAATCTTGAGCCGGAATCAGAGTTTGAGAAAAGACTTTTTGAGGGCGATTTTCCTCGTCAGCTAATATAACTTTTGCTTGATGTCCCTCTCGTAAAACTTCGGCGCGATCGCGTTCTTCATTAGCCCAAATAACTAATATATCTCCTCGTTCGCACAACAATGCACCGCCACCATTCGGACATATCTGACCTCCTCCGGCTTCACCTGGTAGCACGTAGGTTGACCAACGATTACCGTTATTGATATTGACTATTTCTACTTCTTCTAAAGGTAAAATGCCTACCTGTTCTAATAATTTACGGTCAATAGTAACACTACCCACATAGTCTCGTTTCGCTTCTGTAACTCTGACTCGATGAAGCTTGGCGTGCATTAATTTGATCTTTGCCATAATTTCTATTTAGTTCAATTGCAATTATTGGATTACTTTTTCTGGAATATTAGAGCATACATTGATTCCGTGTCAAAAATATTGAATTCTACACGATCGCATAAATTCCATGAAAGTTCGTCAATTATTTGTTGTAAAGATTCGTTACTTTCATAGTAATCTACTCGCACTGTTAGTACAAAATACCCTCCCGATTTCAATAAGTCAAATAGATTATGTAAGGCTTGAGGCTCAACATGTCCATAGGTAAATACTCCCACAGAAATTATGGCATCAAAGCTCGATGGCTGGGCAAAGTCTAGAGTCTGTTGCAAATCGCCTTGGTACAAAGCTTGGTAAACTTGCTTCTTTTCAGCAATTTTTAGCATCTCTGAGGACAGATCCACAGCCGTGATGTTAGTATACCCTAACTCTGCTAAGGTCTCTCCTACCATTCCCGTACCTGCTCCTGCATCCAGGATACTTGCTTGTTTGTTGGACAGCACTTTTGTCAGAGCCTGAGCAGATTGAATTGGAGATACACGATAAGACCTATCTAACTCACTATCGTATAAACCTGACCAAGCATCATATTTTTTTTCTAAGCTTTGTTTGTCACTAGTCTCGTAAATCCAAGATAGGCGATCGCTAACTTTTTTGCACAAATAAAAACTCCATCCCAAATCTTGTTTGTCAATTGCTTCACACATTTTTGTATAGGCTCCATTCAAATCCGGGTAATGTGGTAGAGCAAGTTGGGAAAGCAATTGATAACTTTTACGGAGATGTAGGCTTAAATTTGTAGCTTCTAATACCATTAAGCCAAGTGTACCGAGGTTTTCTGTATAGGATTCTTGACTAAATGTGGGTTCAAATAACAGTCGCTCGTATACATAACGACGACTACTTTCACTAATTTCCGATCTAGGCGTTACTAGATCGTCGAACAGGAAAGTTCCTCCTTCTTCTAAAACTCGATGAATCTCTTCTAAAGCTCTGATTCTATCGTGAACGTGATATAGAGTCGCTTGACTCCAAACATGGGTAAAAGCCCCCGTTTCAAAGGGTAAATTAGTGGCTGATGCTTTCTTAAAAGATATATTCAGTCCAGGATAATCTTTAACTAGATTTTGGGCATTATCTATGCGAACTTGACTTATATCTATGCCAACAACTTCGCATCCTGTTTGTTGAGCTAACCAAACAGCGGCATTACCATTACCACAGCCCATATCTAATACTCTTGAACTATCGGTAATGCCACTTCGTTGCAACATAATACTATTCCAGCGTTTGCAGGCTGGTAAAAATTCATTCTGAGACTCAGTTGCAAGATTGTCGAAATAGCCCCAGTGAAGACTGCCTTCAGAGTCCCAAAAGCTACGATATAAACTATCTTCACTGTCGTAAAATCCCTCGGTTTCTGCCTCTGTATATTTAGATATTCCCATTCTTTTTTGCATCCAGTATGACTATGAATACGCACAGAATATTCTTTTTGGTAATTATATTAACTCAAATCGATGAACGATTTGATTGCTCCTCCATCACAATTCAGATTTACAGTTAAGTTATCTTACTATATTCTTACCAATGTACCAACACTTAGATTGGAATCAAAAAGTTTCGCTATTGTAGTTTACCCTATCAAAATCAATACCTATTTTAGGTTGACAGTTTTTTATTCTTGAAAATAACTTATGAAGGTACATTTTTTTGACAATATAGCTATTTAAGATTCAATTTTATCCTTATGTGATAAGATAACCGACATTTTGTATCTTTTTTAAAATTCCAAGGGCTTTAAAGTTTATCCAAAAAATTAATATTTTTTTACTATTTCTATGCCTATTCTTTAAATATCTTAGAACTAAACCAAACAGTTATAGGTTTTATTTGCTTGAGATTAATTTTTTTGGCACATTAACACATTTTTTTGGCATTTCAAGATAATAATATTAAAAAATTTTTCCTTTTTTTTTAAATGAAAACTTAATTAAAACTTAATGTTTTGTACTTTTAAAGCTACGGTAGATCCCAAGAGTAAAGTTTGTTATATTATAGTTTTTCAAAAATCTCAATCAAGATGGATAAACTAAGAAATAGGGAATAGAGAACCAGAGAAAATAGTCACAATAACTCGTAAATATTTAAGGATAGTATCAGTGGTATCAGTTGTATGAAGTAAAATATGGCACTAGTATTTAACAAATCTTCTCGGGCCTAACCTGGTTACAGCACAACAAGTTTGTGATTTATATCGTTGCCGTTGGCCTATTGAAGATGTATTTTCACTCACAAAACGCTTACTTGGTTTGTCATATCTTTGGGTTTGTGGAGTAAATGGGATAAAAATGCCAATTTATGCAACATGGATTTTGTATGCCGTACTCAATGATTAAACATATGAGCTACTTCACTATAAATGCTGATAACAGTTAACTGCTAACAGTTAACAGTTAACTGATAACCGATCCCTGTTTTAAAGATACATAAATAATTCCGTATTTACTGGGTGTCACCACAATACTTTTATTAAATAAACATCTACTTCTCATGTATTGTGTGTTTCAATAACTTCTAACTCCCTAACTCTAATGGGTGATTCACTGGTACACTTGAACTTTCAACCCTCTGCATTAACCTGCGCCTATGGTTCATATTAAGCGCGTGGAACTCACCAATTTTAAGTCTTTCGGTGGTACTACTTCCGTACCGTTACTGCCGGAGTTTACGGTGATTTCTGGTCCTAACGGTTCGGGAAAGTCTAATATTCTTGATGCGCTGCTATTTTGTTTGGGACTTTCTAGTTCTAAGGGTATGCGTGCTGGTAGACTCCCGGATTTAGTCAATACAAATCAAATCAGTAAGTCGCGCGCGACTGTGGAAGCTAGCGTTACGGTGACTTTTGATTTGTCGGATTATGATTCTGACGAGTTGGATGATGAACCAATTGTTTCTAATGTTGTAGTTGAAGAAGTTGAAGAAGTTGAAGAAAGTTCCACAGGTGAGGAACAATCTTTAGAAGAAGAAATACAAGAAGCCCACGAGACGGAAGAGGAAGCACAAGAAAAAGCCCTCAAAGAGCAGGAAGAGGAAGAAATTAAAAATCGTCGGGAGCAAATCCGGGCTAAACCTGGCACTTCTGATTGGAGCGTTACCCGTAGATTAAGGGTGACTAAGCAAGGAACTTATTCATCAAGTTATTACATTAATGGAATTGCTTCTAATGCGACTGAGGTACACGAAGAGTTAAGCAATATCCGTATTAACCCTGAAGGATATAACGTTGTTCTGCAAGGGGACGTTACCGATATTATTTCGATGAAACCTCGGGAGCGAAGAGAAATTGTTGATGAGTTGGCTGGGGTTGCAGCGTTTGATAGGAAAATTAATCAAGCCAAGAAGACTTTAGAAGAAGTTAAAGAAAAAGAAGATAGCTGTCGGATTATTGAGACGGAATTAACCACCCAATGCGAAAGGCTTTCTCAAGATAAAGCGAAGGCGGAAAAATATCAAAGATTGCGAACTGATTTTCTGGAGAAGCAGAAATGGGAAGTTGTGCTGTCTTGGCGCACTTTACAGGGACATCAAGAACGATTAACAAAGCAAATTCAAGAGGGCTCGGGCACTCTTGCGGAGAATAATCAACAGTTGGGTGAGGTGAATGAAAATATTCAAGCCAGACAAAAAGAAGTTGAAGAGTTAAATGCTCGCGTCAAGGCTTTGGGTGAAGATGAATTGCTAAAAGTACAATCGCAGTTGGCTACTCAAGAAGCAGAATGCAAGCAAGTTCAACGTCGTCAAAGTGAATTAGAAGCTGCGCGGGCTGAAGCTGGGATAAAAGTGACGCAAACTCAGCAAGAAATTCAACAATATCAAACTTCTTTGACTGAGTTGGCACAGCAAAAAGAAGCAGAAACACAAAATTCTGCCGCTCTACAAAGTCAGCGGGAGTCAATGCACGAAACTTTAGAAAAATCTCGGGAAACTGCTGCCGAAATTGCTTCGGCTTCCGAAGCTTGGGTAGTGCAACAAACAAATTTAAACCGTCAAATTGAAACCGTGCTACAAACTTTGGAGCCGCAACGCACGGAAAGGGCGCAGTTAAGGGAAAGAAATAGCCAGTTACAGCAACAAATTCAAGAGCAAAACGAATTAGTTCAAAACTTAGAGCCGCAGTTAGCCGAAAAACAAAGTCAGCTAGAGCAATTTCAAGTTGGCTTTAATTCTACTGTCGCGCCAATTCAAGATTTAGCCGAGAATTTAGCCGCAACGGAACAAGAATTACAAATTCAACAGCAAACTCAAAAGCGGTTGTTGCAGGAACAAAGAGATAAACAGCGCCAGCTTGATAAATTGGAAGCTCAAGCCCAAGCACAGCAAGAAGCTCAAGGAACCCACGCCAGTAAAATTATTTTGCAATCTGGTTTACCTGGTGTTTGCGGTTTGGTTGCGGAATTGGGAAGAGTTGAGCCAAATTTTCAACTAGCTTTGGAAATTGCTGCGGGTGGACGTTTGGGACAAATTGTTGTAGAAGATGACAGCGTTGGTGCTGCTGGTATTCAATTACTCAAGCAAAAACGCGCCGGTAGAGCAACTTTTCTACCTTTAAATAAAATCAGAGCCCCCCGTATTAATGAATCTGGGAATCTACGATATGCCAATGGTTTTATTGATTATGCGGTGAATTTAATCGATTGCGAACCTCGTTATGATGATGTATTTGCTTATGTTTTTGGGAATACGGTTGTATTTGAAAATATTAATTTAGCCAGAAATCATTTAGGAAAAGTCCGAATAGTAACTTTAGAAGGGGAATTATTAGAAACCAGCGGTGCAATGACTGGTGGTAGCGTTACTCAACGTTCGACTTTACGATTTGGTACCGTTGAAGCAACCGAATCGGAAGAAGTCAAAGGTTTGAGAAATCGTTTGGTAGAAATTGAAAGAGTATTGCAGCGTTGTAACGAAGCAATTAGTACTCTTTCAGAAAGAACTAAGGAATTATCTACTCAACTTACCGAAGCTCGCCAGGGAAAAAGAGAACAACAGTTACGAGCCGAACAATTACAAAAAGAAGTTCAAGGTTTAACTAAGCGAGTAGAAGATGCTAAAAGTCAACTTACACAAAATGCCGAAAAGTTAAACACCGCTCAATCTCGTTTGGAAGTATTGGAAAGGGAATTGCCGTCACAAGAGCAGCAATTACAGCAGCTACGTAACGAATTAGCCGAATTAGAAGCATCACAAACACCAAGCGAATGGCAACAAATTCAAGCCACAATCAAAAGTCAAGAGCAACAATTACAGCAACAAGATACAGCTTTACTAGAGCAAACAGAAAAATTAAAAAATATTGAAGTTCAACAGCAAGTATTACAAGAGAAAATTCAAGAAGGGGTGCGGCGAGTTGAAGAATATCAGCAAGAACAATTAAACCAAGAAAATCAAATTAATAACCTCAAGGAACAAGAAACCAACTTAACAGCAACTCTAGCCGAAACTCGCCAGCGCATGCAGGAAATGGAAGCCAATTTAGGCGAAGAAAAACAAAGACGGGATGCCGTAGAAGCCCAGTTGCGCCAACTATTGTTACGCCAACAACAATTGGAATGGGAAGTACAAAAGCTGCAAGAAAGCCAACACAATCGCCGCGAAGAATTAGACCGAATTCTAGCAGAATTACAAACCATTTCTGGGGAATTACCGAACCCCTTACCAGAAGTACCCGAAAAAGTAAATTTAGAAGAACTACAAAAGGAATTAAAGTCTCTTTCCAAACGCTTACAAGCGATGGAACCAGTGAATATGTTAGCTCTCGAACAATACGATCGCACCCAGCAACGTTTAGAAGAACTTAGCGAAAAACTAGAAACACTAGAAGCAGAGCGAACCGAATTATTATTAAGAATTGAAAACTTTACTACTTTACGACAAAGAGCTTTTAAAGAAGCATTTGACGCAGTCAACGAAAATTTTAAATCCATTTTTGCCACCCTTTCCGACGGCGATGGCTACTTACAATTAGATAACGAAGAAGATCCATTTAACAGCGGTTTAAACTTAGTAGCGCATCCCAAAGGAAAGCCAGTACAGCGCTTAGCATCCATGTCAGGAGGAGAAAAATCATTAACAGCATTAAGCTTTATTTTTGCTCTACAAAGATATCGCCCATCGCCATTTTACGCATTTGATGAAGTAGATATGTTTTTAGATGGGGCAAACGTAGAACGATTAGCTAAAATGATTAAGCAACAGGCAGAACTAGCACAATTTATAGTTGTAAGCTTGCGCCGCCCAATGATAGAATCAGCCGAACGTACAATCGGAGTAAC
>JBCBPQ010000114.1:0-21077 GCA_039820645.1 Cyanobacteria bacterium J06633_8
CCTCCGCAGCACCAAACCCAGCTTTTCTGCCCCTTCCACAACATCTTTCGGACGTTGCGATCGCACTTGGCGCTGTACCCATTCCAACTTCACCGAAATTTCTAAATACTGCGCCACCATTGTCAAGCAAGCAGCCGCACTGTTTTTGCCGGAGACGAAGGGATAGGTGGATGTGGGAGGAGGGGGAGCAGGGGGGGCAGGGGGAGCAGGGGAGGGATTTTTTTCTACAATTTCCCTTTGTCTCCCTCTCTCCTCATCCCCGTTCCAAAATTCTTCAATCTGCGGGGTTGATAATTCTGCCCATAAATCTGTATTGCTACGCAGCACTACAACTTCCTTACTAGCTGCTACAGCTTTACATTCTGTGGGATAATTATTGAGATTACCAAACCATTCTCCTGCTTTTAAGGCGGCTATTGGCTTACCAATACCTTCTTCCCGGAGGCGAACTTTACCCGAAACGATGAGAAATTGATAACCGACAGCTTCTTGCGACCAAATTTTCTCTCCCAAACGAAAATCAAGAATATCCGATTGATTTTGCAATAAAGTTTTTTGTTCGTCACTCAGCCAGCATAAAGGTGGTTGGCTCCAAGCAGGAGAAGCCAAAACAGTTGCTTGATATTGATTATTTGAAACGTTTATTTTACTTGCAGTTTGACTGTCAGCTTTTGAATTTTCTCGGCTAGCCATTTCTCAAACAGTTCATTTTGTAGTGCTTGCTTAAGTTGAGTATCTTCTAACGATGCTGGTAGGAGCTGTTCCACACGAAACAATCCGTAACGTTGTTCTAGTTCTACAGGTCCTAAAATATCCCCAGTACTAGCTACATCTACAGCAGCCCGAAGCTTGTCTGGCATGGTTCCCCGACTCACAGGTCCCATCATGCCGTTAACAATCTTGTCGTCTGCTAAGGAATATTCCCTAGCAAGCTGCTCAAAACTAGTACCTTCTTCAATTTGGGTGTGTAACTCCTCAGCTAACTCTCGATTATCAACAATAATCCGAGAAAGTACCACCCTATCCAAAAATATCTTTCTTTCAATAAAATATTCTGCTAATTTCGGCTCCGCCACTAAAGTTTTTAGTTTCTCTAATTTAAACCCGAAAGCCACTGTGGAGTGAAACGTCGCATAATCGGTACCGCTAGTATTTAACCAATCCTGAAACTTTTGTTGGTCGCTAAGTTGATTTTTAAGCCGAAAATCAATAATTGCTTGTTCGGTTAAAGCTGGGGAAAGCTCAATTTCTTCCCTGGCTTGAATTTCTTGCTCGATCACATCCTGACGTAAAATATCCCTAATAAACTGACCTAATTTTCCACTAACTTGTAAATACTGTACTGCCTGCTTTACTGAAATTAGCCGGTCATTAACAGTTAAAAACGATGAAGATTCCATATTGTTAATACGAACGAAAACACCTTAAACAATATAAAGTAGCAAAATTACAAGTAATCGCATACCACTGACACTCGATAAGCTTAATGCTACTTTAATCTGAATTGATATTGCAGTAATGCCGCAACAAAAACCGATAACATGCCGCGTACAAATACTTATAAGACACTGATTTTTAACAATTTATTTCAGAAAACACTTTTATCTAAAAAATATTTGCTCGCATCCAGGCAAACAGTATCGCAGTCGCAGCTCCTATCAAAGTGTTGAGAACATTAACTAATTCATTAGTTAGCCACTGCCATCGGGATTGCAAAGTGGCTCCAATCACGCTTTCTAAATTAGTAGCAATGAATGCAGCGAGTACACACCATATAATACCCCATAAATCAATTAAGCCAACTCCCCAGCCAAGTATTGCTAGCACCACCGAAGCGAAGATTCCAGCCAGGGTTCCTTCCAGGCTAACTGCTCCTTCCGTGCCTCTTGGTACTGGCTGCAAAGTTGTAATCAAAAAAGTCCGCTTTCCGTAGGCTTTCCCAACTTCACTCGCACAGGTATCGGAAAGTTTGGTACAAAAACTCGCCACGTAACCCAATAGCAGCAAAGAACTTAAAAAAACTGTTTCACTTGTTCCCAACCAATCAATAACTCCAACTCCCAAAGCGCATAATGCAGCAGTAAAAGCCGAACCCCAAACGTTTTCTGGACCTCTTGCACCAGAACGCTTTTCGGCAATACCCTCGGCTTCTTTTTCTGCCATGCCGATACGGGTAACACCCGAACCAACTATAAAATAAACACTAACTATCCCATACCCTTTCAAACCAAGGGTTCCCCAAATTAAAACACCCAGCAACCAGGCATTAATGACTCCGGCAGGTGTAAGCAGTTTTTTCGGTGCCAACCAAACTATAGCTAAAAGTAAAGTGTTCAATCCCACTGCTAATAGCCAGGAATTTGAAAAATCGTATAAAGACAGCATCAGCTATTTTTAATCAACCTTTTCGTTACATCACAAGTATTGCAACTAACTGTCCATACGCCAAGATGTATGATTCTCAATTCCTAAATACCTAAGAGGATGTTTGGGAAGTCATAAATAAAACTCGTGAATTTTAAGATCCCCCTAGGGACTTCCAGAAAATAAAATATCCCATGATATTGGTTGCTGAGGTGCTGAGGTGCTGAGGAGAAAAGTTTTTATATTTTCAATATATACGGGATAATTTATTTCTTGGTGTTCCCCTAAATCCACGCCACTTGCTACAAGTGGGGGAACCCCTTCGGGTTCAACACTTTGCTTATGCCGGGGAACCCGTCCACCGCAAGTGTTTCACCGCCCAACTCAGTGGCTCCCCTTAAAAAAGGGGGACTTGAACCCCCCTTTATAAGGGGGGAAGGGGGGATAATCCGAAAGTTGAGCTAAAAACTATACTTTTCAAACATCCTCTAAGAACGAAAAATCATCTATGAGACAAGAAACAAAAGGATTTGAACTTTATTAGGACTTAATTGATTCTAAATTCTAAATTCTAAATTCTAAATTCTTCATTCTGACTTCCTTCGTCAATTTTTTGGGCGTTGCTCATCCAAAGTATGAATTCAATTCATTGATAACCGAAACTTTTGTAGAGATGGTGCATTACTACGTCTTAAACAATGTGAAATCACAAATTGATAATCCCAATGGAGAGGACATCATTTATCTCAATGTCAACAGCAAATTATACATATTATTATAAATTATTGATTGCGTTATAGAAATAAAAAAATATACATTCAATAAATAATTTTTACTCATAACATACGGACTACAAAGTATGTTCGTTAAATTTAACGAAATGATTATCTGACTTATTCACTTCAGTTGATTAATCAAATAAAAGTATGTAAAAATGTCAAGTCTTAATTATACTTAACGATTAAATAATTACTTTTGCTTCTAGGGAGCATAGCATCACAATTTATTCTCTAAAACAATTGCGGTAAGTGTTGTTCTGCTGCTAATATTATACACGATTTTTATTTGCTCAAAAGTTTTACACAATGCAATATTTTGACTGATTTTTTGAATATTGATTAATTTCAGTCAGACGGAAAAATAAGCAATAAATAGCCTTGAATGTAAAATAACTTAGAAATCAACTCAAACTATAATTTTTCTTATCAAAAATAAAAGTTGGGTATTTTCTACAAACAAACAATTTAGTAAGTTCAAAGTTTTGATGAAGATTAAGTAAATTTATTGTAGGCTAAAGGTTAAAGGTAGGACATAGTCTCTTTTTTAACATTAAAAAGGAGTACTTATAGATATTAAGTAAATACACACTGTTCTTTTGGATGTGAAAAATATGACAGAAAGTGATACGAGAGGGTTATTGAATTCAGGGACTCGCCTAAGTATTAATACTAATTCTCAAGCATATACTGGTACAATAAATAGTTTTGAAACTAATGATTTGTACAATTTCACTATCCAAGGTAGTAGCAGTTTTAACCTTAGCCTTCATGGTTTAAGTGCAGATGCAGATGTAAGACTGATTAAGGATAAAAATGCCAATGGAAAATTTGATCGAGACGAAACAATAGCTTATTCCAATAATGGAGGTACATTAGCCGAATCAATCGGCACTAGTTTAGCTGCGGGTACTTACCATATTGAAATTTATCCTTACGGCAATATAGAAACTAACTATCGTTTAACTGTTTCGGCAGTACCGTTTGACAGTGCGGGAAATACTTTTAATAATGCTCGTCAAGTAAGTGTAGATTCCCAAACGAAAGTTATTCGTGATTGGGTAGGAAAGGGAGATTCCCAGGATTACTATCGGTTCAACCTTAGTAATACCAGCGATTTTAACGTTGTAGTTGAGGGTTTAAGTGCAGATGCTGATTTGCAGTTGCTGTCGAGCCAAGGAAATATTCTTGCTAACTCGGTTAATGGCGGTGCTGCTAGTGAGTCAATTAATCAAATTTTAGATAAGGGTACTTATTATCTAAAGCTTTATTCCTACAACAACAACGAAACTTTCTACAATCTCAAATTATCGGCTTCCTTGCCAAGCCAAACAATTTCCAATTCTGGGGAGATGGAGTTAATTCCGACTTCTGTTGGTAATACAGTTGCCAATTCAGCTTTTCAAACTTCATCCCCGATTCCGACTTCTGCCGTACCTCAAAGTGCTGGTGGTACCCGCAGCCGAGTTGGAAGTTTAAGAGCTGATACTTTTACATTCGAGTCTGGTTACAGTCAGACAATTTTTTCGGGTAACGGTAATGTTGATTTTGGTAGTGGAGCGCGGGATTTAATTGATTTATCCCAATTCGTTTCAACTTCGGTAGCCTTGAATTATGCAACCAATCCCAATGGAGGAGTTGTCTATAATTCCGGTAATGGCAATCGCATCTTTGATGCATTAACCCTTAGTGATGGCAGTCAAATTCTATTTGAAGGTATTGAAGCGATAAGATTCGCCGATACTACTATCAACTTGTCGGTAACAACTAACGATCCTCAATTTAGTCAGCAGTGGAATCTACACGCAATGGGAGTTCATAATGCATGGCGCTTTACTACTGGTGCGTCTAACGTGATGATTGGTATCCAAGATACGGGTAGCGGTACTGATAGTAGCGGCAATATTCACCCCGATTTACGCCCAGCTAGTTTTATTGGTAATAACTATATTGATGAGTGGGGTAATTTTTCCCACGGAACTTTAGTACAAGGAACTATTGCTGCTAGAAGCAATAACGGTATGGGAGGAGCTGGAATTAATTCTAATTCTCCCTTGACGGTTGTCGATGTAGTTGGCGACAATCCCCTAGATTACAACTTAGCCAGTGCAACACAAGCGATGATAGATGCAGCTAACGCTCAAGGTAAGCGTTTGGTAGTTAATATTAGTTTGGCTGGTGGTTACTCGGTAGCATTTGAACAACTAATTGCAGCTAACCAAAATACAGCTTTATTTGTAATTGCTTCTGGTAATGGTAATACTAATAGTGTTGCCAGTCCGGCAAATTTAGCAGGAAAGTACGGTAATGTGTTAGCGGTGGGTTCTTCTTGGGGAACTCAAGATTGGAATGGTAACCCTAGAAATCCTGGTGACAGAATTGCTTATGATAATTGGTGGGGTTCCAATTACGGTAATGGTTTAACTGTAACTGCACCATCTGAGTTTTTTACTACTAGTGCAAATCGCAACGGTGCGGGTAGTTTCGATTTTGGTTACAACGATAAATTTAATGGAACTTCAGCTTCTACAGCAAATGTTTCTGGAGTTGCTTCATTAGTATGGAGCGTGAATTCCAATTTAAGTGCGGGGCAGGTTAAAGCTATCATTTCCGAAACTGCTTATGATTTAGGCAATCCAGGTTATGACGAAGTTTACGGACACGGTTTTATTAATGCGGATGCAGCAGTGCGAAGGGCTTTAGCTATTGCACGGGGTGTTGCATAGGTTTCGGGGGTTATCTAAAAACAGTTATAAAGCATCAACTTTCAAAATTCATATTTAAGATTTAGGCGTAGCATCTATATTCCTTTTTTGGCGTTGCTGAATTCAGCAATGGATTATCTTTAATTACATTTTGTATTGAATACGAAACCGATGTCTCGACGTAGCAGTGTACTTTCCGAAACAATGTGAAATCGTAACTTCATATTTAAATTCAGCAACGCCTTTTTTTTATTTATCGTTGGTATATGGTGAAGAGAAATTCAGTATATTTCCAATTACCATATACTTTTTTTTTGGTTATCATGTCTAAAATTTTCCTTTGAAGCTAAATTTATCGGATTCTAGGAAAAAATTGGAAGAAGTTAGATGCTGCTCAAGCCTCTGCCTTGTTGATAAAGTGAGGTTAATTCATATCTTGCACCTCGACGAGAAACCGGGTTTGAAGCAAATCACTCAACGAGCAGGATTATTAAAGTTCGGAGAAACCGGTTTCTTTGTACTTGTTGAGAATGGTACATTCTGGTGTGTTAAGAATTTTTTCTTATTTGTCAAAATTACTTAATCATTTATCCCCTGCCTGACAAAAATAAAAAATTATTAAAAGGGAGATTATTTCCGGATTTTATGTTTTTTCCCTGAATACAGATTTTTTTGGGTGTTGCGCTTATTCCTCAAACTAAAAAAAAGAATCAAGTTTTTTTAATCTGTTCTTATCTAAGTACTATGCTTAGATAAGAAAAAATTTATAATCCCGATGAAAAATATATTGGAATATAAAGTATTTTTTGTTACTCGTAGCTAAATATTTTTTTTAAAATTATTTTATAAAAATCCTTGTATATCAAGCTGTTTATCTATTAGAAGAATATATAAATAAATATGAAGCCACTTTTGAATAACTTCATAATGTATCGCACGAATACTGAAAAAATTTAAGCAAAGTCTAATAGCTGTGTGCTTTATATAATTTTTTTTTCACTTAAGTAATATGTCCGATTTTTTTATTTTGATTAATACGTAATTTTTCCCTAGCTGTTTTGGGAATGTAAATAGCACTATAGAAGTTCCTATCTCAAAGATAAGGAATTTATAAACCAATATAAAATCTTTGCCTTGCTTCTTTCTCTGCAAGGTGCTGTTTACAAAGTCTATATAATAAAAATCAGCCAAAATCATGCCGATGGATAATCCGGGGAACTTTCTGAGTTCTTCAACTTCTTTAAATGCTACCCAAGAGTGGAAAACTATCGAAGATAAAGTAAGTTTACATAACACTGACGATTACTACAGCGTTCAGTTAAGTAGTCGCAGTTATTTTGAATTTTTATTAAATGATTTATCGAATAATGCAGATGTTCGTTTATTGAACCATGATGGTTTCCAAGTTGCTAGTTCATCTCTTAGTGGTACTAGTAACGAAAGAATTGCACGGGTTTTAGATGCGGGTACGTATTTTATTGAAGTGCATCAAGTTGATGATGCTGAAATTTCCTACGGTTTAGAATATAGAAGCAACCATCTACCCGAACAATTTCAATTTAATGTAGAAACGGTTCAAGGTGATATTAGCCTTACAAATACCAAGATTTTTGATGCCGATGGTGCTGGTGATATCAGAAAAGTTGATTTTTGGCTGAAGAAAGAAGGTGAAAGGTGGAGAAAATCCGGTATAGTAACCGAATTTAATGACAATGATGACGCTTCAATCCGTTTTAACTACAATATCGACAATCTTGAACCAGGTAAATACTATCTATGGGGTAGAGCTACCGATAATTTTGGATATAGAAGCAATGGTTGGGGACAAACATTTGAGGTTAAAAATTTTGTCGATCCTATAGTTAAGAATGTAGCACCTTCAAACCTGGATTTTACTATACACAGTAGTAATGGAGGTATCGAGCTTCATGATGCAAAAGTATATGATGCAAATGGTGATGACTTAGAAAGAGTTGATTTTCAACTCAAAAAAGAGGGTGGTGAATGGATTGATATTGATGATGCTGTTGATTTTAACCAAGTTGATAGCAATTTATTCGGGTTTGATTACAGTATTTCTAGTTTAGAAGCGGGTAATTACGAGCTTAAAGCTACTGCTTACGATAAAGCTGGGCAGAGCAGCGAATCCTTAAGAAGTTTTTTCCGAATTAATAATATTGCTCCTTCCGATTTAGCCTTTGAAGTTGAAGTTGTTAAAGATGGGATTCTGCTCACAGATACCAAAGTATTGGATGCTAACGGTATAAATGACGTGAGCAGAGTGGATTTTTGGCTGAAAAAAGAAGGTGGTAATTGGCAAAATATTGAGGATGCTGTTGAATTCCGTAGGAATGAAGATGAAGAAAGTTCAATCGGTTTTGATTTCAGCCTTGACTCTCTAGAACAAGGTAATTACACCTTATGGGCAAGAGTACGCGATAAAGAGAATGAATACAGTAATAGTAAGCAAGAAACTTTTACTATCAGTAATGCAGCACCCGCTCAACTCGATTTTAACATCAGAGAAATAAGTGGAGGAATCGAGTTAATAAATGGCAGAGTATTTGATCCAGATGGTGTAAATGACATGGAAAAAGTTGATTTTCAGCTTCAGAAAGAGGGTGGTGAATGGATTGATATTGATGATGCTGTTGAATTCAGTGAAAATCAGGACAGTTCGATTGCTTTTGGTTACAGTATTAATGGTTTAGAGCAAGGTAATTATCAACTCAAAGCCACAGCTATCGACAAAGCTGGAGAGAATAGCGAAACTTTAAATACCTATTTTAAAGTTAAGAATGCTCCACCAACAGATTTGCTGTTTGATATTGAGACTATCGATGGTGGTGTTCGTCTTGTAGATACTAATGTGTTTGACGCTAACGGTATGGAAGATATCACTAGAGTTGACTTTTGGTTGAAAAAAAACAATGGAGTTTGGCAAGATATCGAAGATGCGGTTAATTTCCGTCAGAATGCTGATGGTTACTTCAGCTTTGATTATAATTTGAATTCTTTGGAATCTGGCGATTACGTGTTATGGGCTAGAAGCCGCGATAAGGCAGATAGTTACAGTAATGTCGAGCAAAAATCTTTTTCAACCAAAAATGTAACCCCCAGCCAACTGGATTTTGATATTCAAACGACAGTGGGAAGAATTGAATTAACTAATGTCAGGGTGTTTGATGCCAATGGTTTAGGCAATATTGATAAAGTTAAACTTTGGTTGCAAAAAGACAACGGAGTTAAGCAAGAAATCGCAGATATATCTCAATTTCGTCAGAATGCCGATGGTACGTTCAGCTTTGATTTCAATATTGATTCTCTCCAAAATGGTAATTACAAATTATTTGCCAGAGTCAATGATAAAGCCAATGAGTATATAGAACTAGAAAAATCTTTCCAAATTACTGGTGTCGTACCCCCGCAACCAGAGAAGGATTGGTTTGAAATAAATATTATTGATGCAGAAATACGTAACAAGACTAGAACGTTATTTGCAGATAATACTCTAAACCGTAACGAGATGATTGCTATCCTTGAAGATGCCAAGGATAATAATATTGTTGATCCAAACGAAATCACAGATTTTCGCACCATTCTTAACAATTCTACTTATCTAGGAATCGATGATTATGTAAGGGTTTTAGCAAATAAGGTTGTTAACGGTGATACTGCAAATAAATCCGGTAACTTACAAGTGGGAAGTCACAGCGAGCAGTTAGGTAAGTTAATTAATAAGTGGTTTAGAGGCAGCGAGCGTCCCCAGACTCCTCACACTTATCAATATGCTAAAGGTTCTCTATTCCAAAATGGAATCAGTCATGATGATATTAGACAAGGTTATATCAACGATTGCTTCTTTTTAGCTGGTTTAGGTGCAACTTTAGTACAGTCACCGGAGATTATCCAAAATATGTTTATTGATAATGGAGATGGAACTTTTACAGTTCGTTTCTATAAAAATGGAGTTGCTGATTATGTAACTGTAGACAGATATGTACCAACTAATAATCTAGGTAAATTTGTGTATGCAAATGCCGGAGATTATCATGGTAATGATAATAATGAATTGTGGGTAGTACTGGCAGAAAAAGCTTATGCTCAACTCAACGAAGCTGGATGGATTAATCAAGATGGTACCAATTCTTATAATGGTATTGGTAATGCTGGATATTTGAGTGATGCATTCAAGCATATTACTGGAGAGAAAGCTGCTTTAGGAAGATTTCTCAATTTTGATAGAGTTGTTAATGCTTTTCAATCTGGTGAAGCGGTAGGATTTGGTTCAAAATCTGGTGGTATTGCATCAAATATTGTCACTTCTCATGCTTACGCTTTAGTTGATTATAATGCCCAAACCCAAAAATTCACTTTATTAAATCCTTGGAGTACTGACAATACTGCCGTAAAGTCCAGAACTTTAGAATTAAGTTGGAATGAAATTATCAGCAACTTTAGCTATTGGGATTCTACGATTAGTAATGTTGTTTCGACTTGATTTGGACTTATAATATTTTAAGAATGGATGGAATAGGATAGTAGGGAGTAGTATTTCCTACTATCTTTTTATATTTTGGGATTAACAAGTATTTTATTTAAGCAGGAACAAATTAATCAAAATAAAAAGTTCAAACTATACATTTTAATAAAAAAAACTGTTTAAAATGATTTTTTTTGTATTCTCAGTTATTGAATAATATAATTAAGCACTTACAAAATAAAGTTATTGTTAAATCCTTGGCATTTTCAATGTTTAATTCATAGTAATTATATTTAATCTGAATATTTTAGCAGCTAAAAATCTGAACCAATTTTCAGTTTTTTATAGACAATGCTGTCATCACAATAAAAATAAACCTTTTACTGAGTCAAATATTATGCAAAATAATTTTAGTAATAGCAATTTATTTGCCCAATCAGCTAATATTAATTCTATTACCCTGATAGATGAGTTAAATGATAATTTAACATCAAATAGTCTAAAATTTTTGGGTAGTAGTAGTACTGAATATTCTCGTAATAATTCTGCAATATTTAATCAAGATTGCTCCGATTTAAGGGATGTAGATAATTATAGTTCCAATCAAGCTAGTAATAATCAAGATGCAAATTTCTCTGCTTTGGATAGGGATGAATATAGCTCTAAAACTGGCTATGGTTTAGTGGATGCATCAGAAGCAGTAGCAAGAGTTACTGGAGAAGATACTTTTGATGATGTTCCCGACAAAGGAGGTAAGAGTTGGGGAGCTGATGCTGTTAATGCACCAGAAGTATGGGAGGAAGGATATACCGGTAAAGGTGTAGTTGTTGCAGTACTAGATACTGGTGTAGATTACAATCACGATGATTTAAAAAATAATATTTGGACTAATAGCGGCGAGATTGAAAATAACGGTAAGGATGATGATGGTAATGGCTATATAGATGATTTCTATGGCTGGAATTTTAGTGCAGATAACAACAGTACTATGGATGTTGATGGACATGGTACTCATGTTTCTGGAACTATTGCCGGTGAAAAGAATGGTTTTGGTGTCACTGGTATTGCTTACGATGCTCAAATAATGCCAGTAAAAGTTTTGGGCGATTCTGGCTCTGGTACTAATTCTTCGGTTGCTGATGGCATTTACTACGCTGTAGATAATGGAGCAGATATAATTAATCTTTCCCTTGGCGGCTCTTTTCCTAGTTTTGATGTCTCAGAAGCTATAGAATACGCAAGCAAGGAGGGTGTAACTGTAGTAATGGCTGCTGGAAATAACGGCGGCGATATGCCTCTTTATCCGGCTCGTTACGCAGATGAATATGGAATTGCCGTAGGAGCTATAGATGAAGATAAAAACATGGCTTCATTTTCTAATCAATCGGGTTCTGAAGAGTTAGCATACGTTACCGCTCCGGGAGTCGATATTTACTCTACTCTTCCAGATAATAAATATGATTCTTATAGCGGTACTTCTATGGCAACTCCTCATGTTGCAGGGGTTGTTGCTTTAATGTTAAGTGCTAATCCCAGTTTTGATAGTAATCTGATACGGCAGGCTCTCGAAGATACATCGAAAAATGAGACGAATAATCAGCCTCTATTTCCCGATTTAACCGATTTATTTCCCGATTTGATGCCTGGCGGTGATTCTGAGTTTGATTTTGATTTTGATTTTGGTAGTAATCCGATACTGCCAAGTTTGAGTACAAGGGTTAATTCTGGTAAAGTTATGGATTTTAATTCATCAATCAATGTTGATAAGTCTGTCAAACCTTACAGCGAAATGGATTTCATCAATTATCAACAAAATCCTTTGAACAATTCTAATAATAGGCTATTTAGTGGCGATATTGAAAGTATGTTTGAAGAGGAGCAAATTCTGTTTAGGTTTGAGAGATAGCAGTTGTTTTCATTAATTCAGAATCTAGAGTTTTGCCTATAAATGTGTAGAGACGTTATATATAACGTCTCCCAAAGTTTACAGTAATAACTAGTGCTTCGCCAAAGTTACTTTGCGGGGTTAATAATGAGAAGAACAAATTCTTTTCTCCCCTGCTCCCCCTGCCTCCCCCACAGGTAAAATTTTACGTATCTACAATTCCTCATAATCACCAGCATAGGTAATCACACACATGACTCTATAAACAGAATGCTCTCCGAAAGCGACTCCAGTAATATTGTATTCGGGATTGAACATAGTTATTCTATGACCGCGATTAGGTATACCATCATCAATAATTAGCTGCATGACAATATCTTCAGCCGTCTTGTAACCGTAAGCAATATTCTCTGCGGCGATTTTTCCCCATTTTCCATACCGGTTAACACGAATAAAGGGGTTGCTTTTATCGCTACCATAATGACCGTATTTACCCGTAATACCTTGGTCATCAACATGGTCTTTAGCTCCTAAGGACATTCCTTTCGATGGAATTAGCGAACCGACAGACTGCTGGTTGGATAGAAATTCAATTGCTTCGTCAACTACTGCAACTCCTTCTTTAGTGAGCATATACCTGCGATCGCCGATTTTGACTTTGTTTCCCTCAAAGCGCTTTTTATACTCTTGGAGAATGGGAATATATGACTGAGGATTTTCGCGTACTTTATTCATTTCCACAATTACGTCTTTTTCTAATTCCGAGAGATAAGTTGCTTTTGCTAATAAAGTTGGGCTATTTTTTTCGACTTGAGTAACAGTAGATTCAACTGAGGATTCTGCAAAAATCGGTTCAATTGGCAATAACTGACAGCAAGTAGCTATTAATAAAGATGTTGGCAAAGTCAACAAAGAAGATAAGCGCATATATACCTATTTGTTATATTGATTATTTTTTTTCAGTATTGAATTGCAACAAATAAATGTTGCTTTCCCGTCCAGATTTTATAATCGCGGAATTTTTCTCAACAATTAGACTTACCAAATCGCAATCATAAATAAATTAATTTATTATTATGAGAAAAATTGAAGTAAGTCCGATAAAAAAATGTTTGTATATATATTTTGTAGCTTTAATAAATAGATATTCTCAAGAGTGACTTTGCCGATAATAAGATAAAGTTATTTCTATTGAATTAAGCTGAATTTACAAAAAAATATGAAGAAAATAAGCCAAAAAAATTACTTATTGATATATTCATATTTTTAATTTTAAAATCCCATCATTTTTAAATGTTATATATATTTGTTGAAAAAATGCGATATATTGTAAGTATTGATACGCAATAATAAATGTATTTGATATACGCCCTAGTAGTTTGTTTGACAGTGAACAGTTAACAGTGAACAGTTAACAGTGAGCAGTGAACAGTGAGCAGTGAACAGTTAACAGTGAACAGTGAGCAGTGAACAGTTAAGAGGATGTTTTAAAAGTCTTCTTGTCGGTAGCCCCCACATTCTAGATCGCCCTAAATCCCCCTTTTGAAGGGGGACTTTAATTTATATTTCCCGCTTTTGAGGGGGGTAGGGGGGATTAACAAGTGCCTAAAATCACAACTAAATACTTTTCAAACAAACTCTAAGATTGAGCTGTTAACTGTTAACAATTAATAAAGCCAGGACTTACCCAATTGTCATAATGCTCGGCTGGTGCCGTACACTGATTGCCCTATTATTCCTTTAACAATTAGTCAGTGTACAAGCACCCTACAAGAAAAATGTGCCAGTTGCGTAAGTCCTAAAAGCTACTAACTACTAACCACTAACCACTAACTACTAACAACTACCTGACAGAAAATGCTTCGCTAAAACGACGGGTTACTGGCTCAACTAAGAATGTCAAAATTGATTTTTTACGGGTAACAATTTCAGCATTAGCAGTCATTCCAGGTGTAAAACCTACTTCTTCACCACGCACTACTAAACTATTTTTATTTAACTTAACTGTGGTGGGGAATACTAATCCTAATTCTTCATCAACTACTGCATTAGGACTAACACTAACTACTTCGCCAGTAATCGCACCAAATTCTTGGAAAGGAAAAGTTGCCAATTTAACTTTAGCTCTCATCCCCTTATTAATAAAACCAATGTCACGGTTAATAACTTTGACTTCTAATAACAATTCCTCTCCTTCAGGTACGATTGAAAGCAACTGTTCCCCCGATTGTACGGGACCAATAGTAGCTTTCACGTCATATATGACACCCGCGACGGGGGCTTTGATAGTTTCTAATTGTTGCTGTTTTCTGGCTTGTTGTAATTGTCCTGTAATATTAGTTAATTCTTCCTTACGCTTGTTAATTTGACTGATAATTTCACTTTGACGTTCGGAAGCTAAACGCTGTGCTTGACTCTGTGCTGCTTCAAAAGCTGCTTGTGTTTGGCTAATTTCTTGTTGCTGTGCGGCTAAGTCTTTTTCCAAAGATGTAACTTTGTCTTCTGCTTCGGTAACTTTTGTTTTTGCGTTAATTATTTGGTTGCCAGCCCTGGTAATTTCAGCATTAGCACGGTTGAGTCTATCTTGTGCATCTAAATAATCGAGTCGCGGCACTGCACCTTGAGTATTTAAACCCCGTAAACCTTTTTCCCTTTTCTTTGCTAAAGCTACATTGTTGCCAACTTTATCGCGAAGTTCCTCAGCATTTTTCTTGTTTGATATGGCATTTTTTAAACCAGTTTTGGCATTAGCAAGATTTTCTTGCAAGCGATTCCAACGAACTTTTGCTTGTTTTACCAGGGCTGCTTGACGATTTGCTTCGGCTTCCGCAGCAGTTTGACGTGCTTGGTAATCTTTTAAGCGAGACTGCAAAAGCTCATCCTGTAATTTATTGCCTGCTGTTTTAGCACCAGTACGCTCCGCATCTAAACGACGTAAATCTTCTCGAATTAAATTAGCACTTTTCGTTAAACGAGCAACATCCGCTTGCTGCAAATCTGGATCGCGTTGAATTAATACTTGCCCTTTTTCAACTGTATCCCCTTCTTTAACCTCCACTTTCACAATTGAGCCATTACCTAAAGATGTAACTGGTCTAATTTGTGTCGCTGCAACAATTTTTCCCGGTGCAGTTGCCACCTCATCTATTTTAGAAAAATACGCCCAAGTAATTGAACCAAACACAATGGCGCTAATAGTTCCCGCTAAAAGTCTGGTATAAAGAGGTGGTAATTCCTGTACGGCTTTACCCAACTCATAAGATAACTGTTCGTCGGGATTGGCAAATTCTTGTTTTGTCCTTTGTGCTTGAGATGCATCGGCAACTAAAGAAAATTTCATAATTGGTTAAGGGTTAAAGGTTAAAGGTTAAAGGTAATAAGGGATAAAAATTATTAACTCACAACTTATTACTTGCTACTTATAACTTATAACTCCTGACTGCTTACTGTTCACTGATAACTGTTCACTGTTCACTGTTTACTCCTAACTGCACAGTTACCGGTGTATGATCGCTTGGCTGAGTTAATTTTCTGGGTTCGATGTCGATGGTGCAGCTTTGTGCAAGTTCGTATAAGTCGGGTGTGAGATAATGATGGTCGATGCGCCAGCCTCGGTTACGATTAAAGGAAGCGGCTCGATAATCCCACCAACTGAAATGTCCGGCTTCTGAGGTAAATTTACGAAATGCGTCGGCAAACCCTAAATTTAAAACATTATCTCGTAAGGCTTGCCGTTCTACATCGGATGACATGATATGAGTTGCTGGTTTGGCTTTTTCATGAATATCTTTGTCTTCTAAAGCAATATTAAAGTCTCCGCACATGCATATATTAGGTGTTGATTTCAATTGTTTCTGTAAATAATCTCCTAATATTTTTAACCACTGCAATTTATATTCATATTTCTCACTACCTATAGAAGAACCGTTAGGTACGTAAAGATTGATAATCCTAATACCATTAACGACACCTGAAATTACCCGTTTTTGTTCGTCCCATTTTGCTTCTACTTCTGGCAAAATACCAGTAAAACCAGTTGAAATATCTTCTAAAGGTTGACGACTAACTATAGCAACACCGTTGTATGATTTTTGTCCCGAAGTATAAAGATAATACCCTAATTCTTCAAAAGGTTCTCTCGGAAAAAGTTCATCTACAACCTTAGTTTCTTGCAAACAAAGTACATCAACATCACTTTCTTTTAACCAATTGATAGCATGTTCTAAACGAGTTCTAATTGAATTAACATTCCAAGTGGCAATTTTCATAAATTAGTTGTTAGTTGTTAGTTGTTAGTTGTTGGTTGTTGGTTGTTAGTTGTTAGTTGTTGGTTGTTAGTTGTTAGTTGTTGGTTGTTAGTTGTTGGTTGTTAGTTGTTGGTTGTTAGTTGTTAATTATTAGTAATAAATCAATCAGTGGAATCAGTGAAATCCATTTAATCCGTGATATTGGTTAGTTAATATTTTTAATTTCTTACCAATTACCCATTACCCATTACCCAATCCCCAATTATTTAAGATAAATCAATAGGTTCAATCCGGGAATAGTACGGGAAAGCGTCCATAAAACCAAAGTAATATAAAGTATACCTAAACTCCACTGATACCAAGCTAAAGTGCTGATAATTCCGGGGAGGTGTTCGTCTCGCAAGCGAACGTCGTTGAAGCCTATTTTTAAAAGGTTGTTCAAACTAAAATCATAATAATTCAGCCAGTTCCAGCGACGATCCCACAACAAATGTTTATAACGTTCACGAAATAATTCATACCTTGGAATTACGGGTAAACGTCCAATTAATAACCGTAATTGTCTTAAAGTTCCATCTTCTGTAAAGTATGATGTTTCCATTAAATCGTGGTAGCGCCCTTGTTTGTAAAGTCGGAAGAATAAAAAAACCGGTAAAGGTACAATAATAAACATTATGCAGGCTAAAGTTAATAACGGTTGTGGTGTGTTGCGAAAGATGGCAATTAAACCAAATAATGTGCTGATAGCAAAACTTCCTAACATCCAAGTAGTTTCGTAAACTGTAGGAACAATTTTATTGGGATGTAGCCGACGAAATCTATCAACCAACCAAAATAGTACGCTAAAAAAGGCGATCGCAATTATTCCGACACCAAATACGAGATAAAAATTTGTTCCGTATGCCGATAGCAACAACAATAAACTTAACCCCAACCATTGCCATGCTTGCAGCAACCATTTAACTGGAGTCAGACTTTCACCGACTACAAACCGCGAAGCAAGTTGTGTAAATGTTTCTTCGTCGATATCGGCTAATGTAAGTAGTTCGCTTTTGATTTGAAAGGGTTGGTTTTGACGACGGTTAATAATCGCTTCTGCTTGAATTTTGGAAAAACCTAAATTTATCAAACGTTTTTTTGAAGCATCATTTATATTCGCATCTAGTAAACGATGAATCAAATAGTTTGAATATAAATGCTGTTTGCTGTATTCTAATTGGTTCGCATCGGGGATTTGCTGCAATTGACGAAAATTTTGAATCAAATTACGCAATACATTTTGATTACCCGATAATCTTGGTATTTTTAACATCGCACCAATTTCACCAGGATTCCCCAAAATTTTGGCTTTATCGGAATTAAAAATTAAACTTGGCACGTTGAGATAAGCACCTTTAGCAAAAACTGCATCGCTAAAATCAGCTTGACTAAGAATACTAGCACCACACATGTTTACGGGTAAATTAAACTGTGCCTCTCGAAAGATGACAGATTGCAAAAAACTTGTTTCTTCTAAAAATAGAAAGTATTGAAAATTAGCTTTAGTAAATTGAGTTTGTTCCAGAAAACGTGCTTGTGAAAAATTTGTAGTGCCTTCCCAACGAGCGCGATTGAAATTAGCTAATTGCTGAAAAATAGCTTTATAAAAATCAGCAGAATCTTCAAAAGTTGTATTTTTAAACTCAGCATTTTGATTAAATTGAGCTTCCTTGAAATTTGCTTCAGCAAAGAAAACACTTTCCCCAAAATCAACTTGACGGCGAAAATTTGCATTTGCGAAACTAACTCTACGACTAAACCTTGATTGCCTCAAATTCGCAGCATCATAAAAAATAGCTGCTTCTGCTTCCACGGGTTGAAGAAAAAAGGTATGGTTAAATTCTACCTTACCCTGAAAACGAGTTTGCTTCAAAATTAAAGAACCGCGAAACACCGAAATTTGTGACGAAGTTGCTACATCTTTTCCTAATAGCGAACGACAATCCCTAGAGTTGGGAACAGAATAAGCAAGGGATTGCAAACAAACCTCCCGCAAACGTTCCAGTTGATTTTGTTCGGTTGCAGTAAAAATTGGCGCAATCCCTTGAGCATACAAAGGTGTTCTTAAACCCAAATCGCTACCAATAAAATCACCTTCAATTATCGAATCGCTTAAATCTAAGCCTACAGGTTTTGTACCATTTTTTTGCAATTCATCTTGCAGTAATTTATAAAAATTATCTCTAAAATCTTTATTTTTAGGTTGTAAATTAATTTCCATTCCCCGCAAATCTATTGTCAAACTTCCTTGATTGACGATAGGGGAATTAATTCTTTCTTGTAATAATTCTAAAGTTAAAATATCTCGCTGTGGTTGAGGCTGGGCAGCTAAAACTGGTTGGATAAATAAAAATAGAAATAAGGTGCAAATACAAAATAATTTGGGCATGGGGCATGGGGCATTGGGCATTGGGAATTAATATACATTCTTTTCTTCCCTATCTTCCCCCTCTTCCGACTCTTTCCCCTACTTATTTTTACCCAGAATATTTAATTTGACAGACTACTCCCTTCCCAAATCAAAAGCTGTCTGGAGGCTGCAACAAAACTATCTACAGTACAATAAATGTACATTATTATGTACGCGGTATTATATGCCTAAGTATTTAACTATTACAGAAGCTAGACAGCAGTTATTGAACTTACCTGATGACTTGAAAGACGATGCAGTCATTATTACTAGGCATGGTAAGCCAGTAATGGCAGCACTCAGCTTTGAGAAATTTGAATCTATGATGGAGACTTTAGCTATTCTTTCCGATAAAAAATTTAGCACGCAGTTGAAAAAAAGTATCCAGCAGGCTGAAACAGGAGAAACTATTGCTTGGGAGGAAGCAAAAGCTAAACTGAGAAAGTAATAGTTTTAGGAGTAGGCATAGAAACATTTATTATTATCCATTAGCTTCCCAAATTAAAAGTTGTCTGGAAGCTGCAACAAAACAATTAAGATGCTTGGGTGGATAAAGAAAATTATCGTAAGCTAAAGCCATTTGTCTGGCAGCTTCATCATAATCAACTCTACCAATTCCCGTACCCAAACCTGGACAAGCAAGGGTATTAATTTGATGTTGAGAAGTTTGGTTGTGACGACGCACGGCTAAAAGCATAGCCCACATCGCGACATAAGGAACATCCGTGCCTACGATAGACATGGGAACTCGCATTGTAAGTGTATGTGCGAGAAAAGGATGTTTAGAATTACCCGTTTCCACGATGGTGGATGTTCCTACAGGTTGCTCTCCTAAATAATCTTCAAGGATGCGCTGCTGTACCTTATCCATTAACGACTTACCAAAATATTTGATAATGGCAGCATCCATACCACCATCCATCATCCCAAAAGAATTGGCTGGGCTAACTAAACAATCGTAAGTTGGCAACCACTCAAAGTAGTTGTTAACGATTTCGATATTAGGAAAATAATTGAAATGCTTTTGAAAAGCTGCTGTTAATAATGAATCGGGTGCTACGAGAATTAGTTTCAAGCTTTACTCCTTTGCTTGAATACTATTGTAGCGGGATTTTGGGGTTGTTTGTATTAAACGCGAACCACCCAGGGTTGCAAACCCTGGGCTAATAGCAGAAGTCTTATGAATAAGACTCGGAGACTATTCATTTATTGCAATGAATGTTGAGTTTAATAAGCAATAGCACTCAACAAAATATAAAAAAGCAAGCAAGTTATTGTATTAAGTTGATAGTTAATGAAAAGATTTACCAATTTACCGATTGCAAATTCTCAACTTGCTGAAAATGAGCATCGCGTGTTACTAACACTAAATTATGCTGCAACGCAATGGCTGCAATCCAAATATCATTCTCAGGTAAAGGACGACCTTTTAATCTTAATTTGTTTTTGACTTCACCATATTGCCGAGCAGTTTCAGCATCACACTCAAGCACTGTACTCTTAGCAATAAACTCATCAACTCTTGCTAAATTTGCTTGAACTCGTCCCGATTTTCTTGCACCGTAATACAATTCACCAATAGCATTGCTGGGAATAAAAACTTCGTTAGCTTGAATGAGGTTATTTTTAATTGCTTCTTCGTCTGCAAAAAGAGCAATGATGATATTGGTATCGAGCAAGTATCTACCACTCATCGATATCTACCTGCTCGCAACCTTGCTCAATAGCTTCACGCATTAATTGAAGATCGTCAGCGGGAATAGAACCTGCAAAACGCAGCAATTCCTTTCCTGGAGTACCTTTAACTTCATTTTTTACAAGTTTACGAGCAAATTCTAGTACTTGCGATTGCAAATTCTGTGGCATGGTTTCGAGTTGTTCAATTACTTCGTCAATGATAGAATTATTCATTCTTTCTCCTTTTTATTTTCTTAATTTTATGGAGATAACACCACTGTTGAAAATTCAATTTAGTGAAGCAGAGTTTGATTCGCTTTAAAAGCTCTTCAAGCTGAGGGGGTGACAATGTGAGTGTAACGTAGGCAGGGCAAGCCTTTCACTTTAATTACTGCTAAAAAGATAGGAACAGTTTTTAGAACGACTCCTACGAAAAATAAGGATTTGAAACGTTTATTGATAAAAAAATAATAATTTTTCTCTTTTATCAA
>JBCBPQ010000115.1:0-21010 GCA_039820645.1 Cyanobacteria bacterium J06633_8
CAGAATTAACTGCAGAAAAATTTATTCCCAATCCGTTTTTTGAAGGAAAAACCTCACCCCAATCCCCTCTCCTTACTAAGGAGAGGTGTGCCGCAGGCGGGATGAGATTATATAAAACTGGTGACAAAGTTCGTTATTTATCAGATGGTACGATTGAATATCTTGGTCGTTTTGATAATCAAGTTAAAATTCGTGGGTTTCGAGTTGAATTAGGAGAAGTTGAAACAGCTTTGTGTCAACATCCGCAGGTTAAAGAAGCTGTTGTAATTGTTCAAAAGCAAGAAAATATTCAGCGTTTAATTGCTTATTATGTCCCGGTTGTATGTAGAGACGAGATACATGGCGACTCTACAAATTTACGAAGTTTTTTAAGTGATAAAATTCCAGAATATTTAATTCCCTCTATTTTCATTTCTCTTCCAGAATTACCTCTAACAGCAAACGGTAAAGTCAATCGTCGCGCTCTTCCTTTACCAGATATTATTACTTCAGAAAGTAACTTTGTCGCTCCCACTAACCTTCTAGAAACAACTCTTACACAAATTTGGATTGATATCCTACGAGTAGAACAAGTTGGAATTAACGACAACTTTTTTGAATTGGGAGGAGATTCAATTTTAGCGATTCAAATTATCAGTCGTGCAAATCAAGCGGGAATTCAAATCACACCAAAACAATTATTTCAATATCAAACCATCGCTGAATTAGCAGCAGTCGTAACCCACACTCCATTAATTCAAGCCGAACAAGGAATTATTAAAGGTTCTGTTCCCCTGACACCGATTCAACATTGGTTTTTTGAACAGCAAAAAGTTAATCCCCATCATTTTAATCAAGCTGTTTTACTCAAAGTTAAAACCAAAATCAATTTAAATTATTTAAAAAAAGCATTGCAAGAATTATTATTACACCATGATGCATTGCGATTGCGATTTAAATATAATGAATCCGGTTGGGAGCAGTTTCATCTCGAACCAAGTTCAGAAGTTCCTTTAACTTATTTTGACCTTTCTCAACTCAACGACTATAAGCAACAAAAAGTAATTACAAATATCGCAAATCAAATTCAAAAAACTCTTAATTTATCAACAGGTACAGTAATCCGAGTTGCATTATTTAATTTAGGAGAAAATCAAGCCAGTCGCTTACTATTTGTAATTCACCATTTAGTTATTGACGGTGTTTCTTGGCGAATATTACTATCAGATTTACAAACGGCATACGAACAATTAAGTCAAGGAAAACCAATTAAACTACCATTAAAAACTACTTCCTTTAAACAGTGGTCCGAATATTTACAAACATACGCAAACTCAGATGAAATATCTAACTTCTCATCTCATATTAATTCTTCCAAATCGGAAAACCATACAAACAAATTTCCCAACACAATTGCTACAAGCGAACAAATAGATATTATCCTTTCCCCACAATATACCCAAGCATTATTAAAACAAGTTCCTCAAGCATATAACACTCAAATTAACGATATATTACTAACAGCTTTAGTCCAAACATTTGCTCAACAGACGGGTAAAACGTCGCTTTTAATTGATTTAGAAGGACATGGCAGAAGCGAATTATTTGAGAATCTTAATTTATCCCGTACAGTAGGATGGTTTACTAATATAGTACCGGTAAACTTAGATTTAGCAGAATTACAAGATATTAATAATCCAGGAGAAGCAATCAAATGCATCAAAGAACAATTACGTATACCCAATAACGGTATAGATTATAATGTATGGCGCTATTTAAAAACTGATAAAATACAAAGTATTACCTTATTGACACCAGAAATCAGCTTTAACTATCTAGGACAATTCGACTCGATGTTAACAGCATCAAATATATTTGAACTAGCAAAAGAATCATCAGGTTTAACCCAAGATATCAACTCAGAAAGACCCTATCTCTTAGAAATTAATGGTTCAATCATTGAAGAGCAACTTAAACTTAGTTGGACTTACAGCAAACATTTTTACGATAAATCTGTTATAGATAACTTAGGTGAAAAATATTTAGAAGCGCTGATAAAATTAATCGAACACTGTCAATCTCCCGAAAGCGGTGGTTATACACCTTCAGATTTCTCTTTAGCAGAACTTGAGCAAAATCAATTAGATGATATTCTAGGTCAAGTTGATTTTGAATAGAATTTAAATTTAATTCTAGGTTATTGTATTAGCCATAAGTATATATGGCTTGGAAGAAAAAGTTTTTTACGCCGTAATGCACTTTATAATTGGTGCGTTACGGCAATTTCACCTTTAATTAAAACATCAAATTTTTGCATAGCCGTAACACACCCTAAAATGTTATACATTTATAAAACACTAAACTTTGCGACATAAATTTTTTCAATTATTCCACCTAAAGCATCTTTATTCAGGGAACAACCTACTATTTCTAATCCGCTAAAACATTTAGGTTCACCATGTAAATAACGTGACAAACTTAAATTTAAGAAATCTATACATGGCACACCATCAACAAAATCTGCATAAATTATATTACCGTCTTCTAAATGGAAAATACCTTTAACACGAATCACTTTTCCATAGGCATTACAAATTATTTGATTCCAAAACTGATTGAAATCATCTCCACAAATAACCTTTCCAATAGTCGCTATACGAAATGTCTCCACTTCCTCTATTGAAGCTTTCATTGCTGCACCTGTAAGTACCTCTTTTGCCCAAGAATGCCATCTACACCGCTTACATCCTGGAGGTAAAATTGCTATTGGATAATAAGGTAAATCATTTAAAAGCTGGTCGATATATCCTAATCCTAAGTTATTACCTAATTCTATATAGGCTATATCAGCTGATTCTAATTCGTTCAGAAACTCAATCTCTTGACTGTCACCAAAAACTTGAACTGTGGGAAAATCGATACTAATTTTCTTTTGATCTATCTGAACTTGTTCAGTACCAGCTTTTAAATATAGTATTTTTTGTCCGGATTTAGGACAAGCTTTTTCTTTTGAACCTATTTGCTGATAAATCCAAGAAGTTTTACCACAACCAACATACCCACCAACAACAATTATCTTTTCTTCGTCCATTATGTATTTAGCTTAATTTATTTCAATAGACATTTGGGCAAATTCGATACATGTCAAACAGAGTCCTTGCATCAAGTACTCCGGTACAGATTCTTTGACGAATAATCAATCGAAAAACACAACTGTAATATCTTTTCATTAGATATCTTGTTGAGAATCACTATCTCCAATCTGTAATACTTTTTTGGAGCGCTTCAGACGTTTATAAGCAGCTTTTACTTGCAGATATGCTTGAAAAGAAGATATCTTTCCACCAGTCTGCAAGCTAGTAATATTAATTATGGTTTGAGAAAATTCCTGTAAATCAGCATTAAAAACTAAATTTTTTTCAAACCCTTCGTGATAGGAACTACAAGAGTATACAAAATTATTCTTTCCCATGATTAGCTTATTGCAACAAGTTGACAAATCTTTTGGCTGTTTTTCTAACTTTTACTTAAGCTGAGATTTGAATAAATCTTGAGAAGTGCGGAACTATTTGCACGTTTAGCTTAGAAAATCTTCTAGCTTAAAACAACCATTGACTATCCTTAATCAAAGCATAACTATCAGCAAAATGCTGTATAGTTCATACTTTGTTAATAATTATTATCAATAGTGGCTGTTTTTTGTAATCATAGTTACATTTATCTAAATTCTTTGAGATTAAGATTTTTCGTCTTGGGAAGGAGGAGTAGGTGGATAGTAGAGTTCGTTTTTGAGAATCCAGCCAGTTCTTTGCTGGAGATAACCATGAGTACTCAGCCCTAGCTGCTTTGCTAAAGTTGCAACGGTTTTATAATCAAGTCCTAAAAGTTCGCAAAGTTCGCGCTGACGGATTCCAGTTTGTTCTTCCATGGATTGAGAATAGAATTTGTATAAATATTATCACTATCATAATTAAGAATTACTTTCAATAAATCCAGACATGATATCATTCATGCTTATGTTGCAATTCGCCATTAAGAGGATGAGCTTCCGAACCCGGTTAGTATCGATTATTTATCATTTACAAAAATTATAATAGTACAAAATATACATTTTTTTCTTTTTCATAACCTAATATAGCTATTGAAGCTTGTTGCAATAATTAATGATTAGCTAAAGTTCTTGCGTATTTAATTAAAGGGGAATCTCTTGCGTTTTTATTCACTGATAAACGAACAAAATTTGCAGGAGTTGAAATGTCTAAAAAAATAGGTCTCTTTTTTGGTACAACTACAGGTAAAACTGAAACTGTTGCTGAAAGCATCCAAAAAACTTTTGGTGACATTGATGTTGAACTACACGATATTTCTCAGACTGAAGCGGGAGACTTTAATGAATATGAATTATTAATCATAGGTAGTCCAACTTGGAATCTTGGTGATTTACAAAATGACTGGGAAGGATTTTTCTCTGAATTAGATGAGATAGATTTCTCTGGTAAAACAGTAGCTTATTTTGGTACCGGAGACCAAGTTGGATATGGAGATACTTTTCAAGATGCAATGGGAATGCTAGAAGAAAAAATATCAGAACGTGGTGGTAAAACTGTAGGGTATACTCCAATTGATGGATATAATCATACCGGTTCTAAAGCTATTCGTGATGGTAAATTTTGTGGATTAGCGATAGATGATGACAGTCAACCACATCTGACAAAAAAGCGAATTAATGCTTGGGTTCCTCAAGTAAAACAAGAATTCGGATTATAAATAAGTAAAAATAAAGATTTACGGACAAAGAAACTAACTATTTTTTCTTTGTTCGTATTTTCTACTAATTCCCCGTTTGTATTGTCTTTATTCAACTATTTTACTAGGATACTAAGTAAACATATACCCAATTATTTATTTGTTTTTTTTCTAAATCTTGCACCATAGGTTTTATTCCAAAATATTGCCAAACCGGTGAGAAATAAAATAGCAGGTACTAATCCAAATAATAAATAAATCAATCGTAATACAACATTTCCATAGGAGCCTATATGTAGGGGATAAAGTATCGCGAATAATTTATCTATCCAAGGAGAGTTTAAAATGTTTTTGACTTTTAATACCTCACCACTATACTGGTCTAAATAAATATAACTTTTACCGTTTTTATTTAAGTCTCCCGCTAACCTTTTACGAACTACAACAGGGGCTTTTTGACTCGATGCTGGTATTATAATAGTTGGTTTTCCATCAGGTAATGCAAGATTTGCTTGTTCTAAAAAATAATCTAAAGTTAATTTATTACTAGTATTTTGAGGTATTGATAATACTTTTTCTGGCTGAGAAATTCCCGAAACTGTATATCCTAAAATGACCATTGGCTTTTTGAAAACCATCATAGTACCAGTAATTCCGGCAAAAATTAAGAATATTACAGATATTACTCCAATGAATTGGTGAAAATCATAATTAACTAAATGTTTATTTCGCGCATTAAATCTAATTGTAAACCCTGCGGATAATCTTTTCCATCCAGACCATAAGGTTAATCCATTTATTGCTCTGACTACTAATAAAATTCCACAAATACCTACAAATATTTCACCAAAATCACCAGCTAAGAAATTTGTATGAATTTGTTGAATTATTTGAAGATAACTATTATTATCTATAATAGCTAATAGTTCTCCATTATAAGGATTTATATAAATATTTTTCTTGACTTCATTCGCTTTTAGCACTACTTTGTATGCATCTTGAGGTGAAGGAGGTATTTTAATATAATGCAGTTTTTCTTGAGGATAACTTTGGCTAACAATATCCGCAATTTTCTGTACAGAAAGACTTTTTGCCTCGGGAATTATCTGATGTATTTGAGGATAAAAAAAAGAATTAATCTCTTCTGCAAATACTAATATACTACCAGTGAAAGCAATAATTGCAATGAATAAACCAACTATAATACCAATATATCTATGTAACTTCAGTTTTTTGCTGCTCATAAAACTCCCAAATAGTTAATTTTATTAGTATTTACGGGTAGTGAGTTTGCCAAAAATTAGTTATTTTTTTTCCTACCTTGTCTGGATAAAAATAATGAAAAAAATGATGTCCATCCGGACATAACCACAGAATATCTTTTGGTTTAAAATAAGTTTTCCAATGATTGATATTAAATTTTGAAATTATACTATCTGTATGACTACCGCACACCATTAAAGGTACAACAACTTTTCCTTTCGGTAAATCTATTATCTTAAATAGCGAATGCATACAGGGAGATATATACAAATCTTTATTTAGAGCAGCCAATAACGAATTTATAGGATGGGGAATTTTGTGATTTCCGAATAAACTACCAGCAATATTAAGTAAAATTTCTTGGCGACTAGCATCAACAGATAAATTTCGTTGTGTATAGTAATGTACGTGCCAAGTTTTTGCTGGTTGCGGTGAAACTGCAAGTAATGTTAAAGTACTAATTCGCCAAGGATATCGTCGTGCGAATAACAAAGCAACTACACCACTAATTCCGTGACCTATCAAATGAACTTGATGTAATTCTGACTTTAAGAAAAAACGATACAATAATTCTACTGAGGTTTCGATAGAATTGTATTCATCAAAATTATCTTGTATATATTCCCATATAGCAATTCGGAAATACTTACTTAGATATTGCTGTACAGGTAAATCAAAATTTTTTAAGCTTGGACTTACATTTACCCAAACAGCATCGATATTATAAGACATATAGATACGTCTCGAATCATCGAGATAGAGAAGTTAAATCAAAAAAATTAGTAGCATATTGAGAAGATGGGGTAATATACCCCATCAAAAAAACAATCTCTACAGTTTGAATTCTTTTTTAAGTTGCTCTACCCAAGCAATTACTCTTTTTTCTGTCAAGTCAGATTGGTTATCTTCATCAATGGCTAAACCACAGAATTGGTTATCGTTTCTAACTGCTTTTGAATCATCAAAATCGTAACCTTCTATTGAGGTATAACCTACAGTTTTTCCACCAAGAGAAGAAATTTTTTCTTCTAACATTCCCATTGCATCTTGAAAACTACCACTATAACCAATTTGGTCTCCAGGACCATAATAAGCTACTGTTTTACCATTAAAATCAATCTCATCAAGATTCTCGAAAAAGTAATCCCAATCGCTTTGTAGTTCACCTAGATTCCAAGTTGAACTACCAATAATCAAGCATTCATATTCACTGAAATCTCCTGCTTGTGCTTCAGAAATATCGTATAAATCTACAATATTTTCACCTAATAGTTCTTTGATAGTTTCAGCAACAGATTCAGTTACACCTGTAGTAGTTCCAAAGAATAAACCAACTTTCTTCGACATTGTTATACCTTCAATATTACAAATATGAAAAATGGCAAAGCTAGATTTAGTCAAAATCTAGTTTCTTAAATCAAGGGAAATTTTATGGGTTAAGAAGTTTAATTTTTCCCTCAATCAAATATTAAATCAGTATTGATATATCCATTAATATCTTTCAATAAATTAGCTTGATTTATGCCCATGACCGTTTCCAGTAATATGAATTACATCATTAAGGTTCTCGCCGCTAATACGATAAGCTGCTCCAAAACCAATAACAAATAATCCTTTATAAGGAGTCAATTTAAAAATCCTAAAATCCGGTAAGCTACGTAAAGCATCAATAATATCGCCGAAACGTTCTGCAAATTTATCTACAATCAAATTCCATTCTGGATTATCTTTTTCGACTAAAATACCAGTACAGTCATAAGTCAAACGACGACGTGCAAATATTTGTTTACTATCTCTTTCGTCTTCGACAAACATTACGCTAGCTTTTCCATTTGTATGAAGATTCTGAGTATGAACTGACATCCCACTAACAAAAATATAGATATTTTTATCTTCATCTATTACAAATGGCGTATAACTAACATTCGGATTTTCATCAGAATCAACCGTAGCGAGCATTAAGCTTTCTACCAGATTAGTAAAGGCTTGATATTCATTTTTGACTTCTTCAATATTCATAATTAGTATAGTTACTAGAGTTTTTCTTTTGATATATATAATTTTTCAGCTAATTCTTAGATTTAGTATTCAGGGCTTATTGAGAATTATTCTAAACAATTTTAATGCTGATTAGTGTATACTAAAATATAAAATATATTAAAACTTTAATTATTTTTTAAAGGATATTAAAAAAGTATTTTATCATACAATTATTTAGATATTATATTTTCACCAGCATCAGCTTAATTTAGATATATAAAATACATTTATAAATAAATACCTTTATAACTTGCTTCATGATAAAAATTCCTGTATATACTAATAGATGGTTATATTCATAAAAGTATTGTAATTCTAATCTATTTTTAAATAAATTCAGCAGATTAATTATCAGCAGACTAAATCCTCTAGAGGTAATCTCCTCATGTAGTCTGAATGGATAGAACTTGGGAATTTGGAGAAATAATGAATAATCACCGTCAGCTATGGACAAAATTCTGGAGGGTGAGTAAACCTTATTGGTTTTCTCAAGAAAAACGAGGTGCTATCGCTTTATTGTCGCTTCTAATACTTTTATCGGTTAGCAGCAGTAGTTTTTTAGTTATAGAAATTATACAGCGAGGGGAATTAGTTTCATCCTTAGCAGCTAGGAATTCCCAACGATTTTTCAGAACATTAATGCTGCTATTCGGTGTGATTGTTACTACTATTCCATTAATTTCATTTAAGACTTACGTTCAAGGTAAACTAAGTCTATATTGGCGTAGATGGCTGACTCATCGTTTTTTGCATCGCTATTTTGAAAATCTTAACTTTTACCGTCTTAATTTTTCCCAGGAAATAGACAATCCAGATCAGCGTATTGCAGAAGATATAAATAATTTTACCCAGCAGTCTTTATATTTACTAACTATTTTATCTGATTCTATTTTACAGTTAATTTTATTTAGTGGTGTTTTGTGGGTAACTTCTCCGAATTTAATGTTTGTTTTAATTATCTACGCTGTAGGAGGAACTCTGATTACAACATTAGTCTTTGGACGTAAATTAATTGCTATAAATTTTGAGCAACTCAAACGAGAAGCTAATTTTCGTTTTGGTTTAATTAGGGTAAGAGATAATGCTGAATCAATCGCTTTTTATCGCGGACAAAATCAAGAATTTCAGCAAGTTAAACACCGCTTTATTAATGCTTTCAAAAATTTCAATAATTTAATTCGCTGGCAATTTGGCTTAACTATATTTCAAAACGGCTACCAATATATTAACTTTGTATTGCCTTTTATTATCTTAGCACCGCGAATTTTTGCTGGTGATTTAGAAATTGGCGCAGTAACGCGATCGCAAGCAGCGTTTGAGAGGATTGGTTTTGCTCTAGGCTTGATTATAAATCAGTTTGAGAAGCTGAGCGCTTTTGCTGCGGGAATTGATAGGTTGTCAGTTTTATCTGAGTTTGTAGTCAGCGATAAGTCTTTACGGAACCAAGAAAATACTAATATTCTTATTCAAGAAAGTTCTCATTTAGAAGTTAGCAAACTTACGGTTCAAATTCCGAAAATTAATAAAACTGTAGTTAAAGATTTATCATTTACCATTAACCCAGGTGAATCTTTATTAATTATGGGTGATAGCGGAGTTGGTAAAAGTTCATTATTACGTGTAATCGCAGGATTATGGAATTTTGGCACGGGAAATATTTATCGACCAAAATCAGAAGATATCTTATTTTTACCACAAAATCCTTACATGATTTTAGGTTCTTTACGCCAGCAACTTTTATATCCTTATCTAAACAAACAGATTAGTCATCAAGAGCTAGTTGAAGTATTAAATACTGTTAATTTATCTAAATTGTCAACCAACTTAAATGATTTTAATGCGATAGAAGACTGGTCGCAATTACTTTCAATTGGAGAACAACAGCGTTTAGCATTTGCTCGTTTATTACTAACAAAACCTAGTTATGCAATCTTAGATGAAGCCACCAGTGCTTTAGATGAAATAAACGAATCGCAGCTTTATCAACAACTTCAACAAACAGGAATTACTTATATTAGCGTCGGTCATAATCCTCAATTATTAAACTACCATCAACAGGTACTAGAAATAGGTAATAAACAAAACTGGAATTTATATCCAAGTAAATAGAATCATTCTTAAATAATTTAGAAAAAAGAAAAGAGAAATAATTATCAACTCATTTCTTCCTTTACATCCTGCTCTCCCTCTGCTGCCTATGCAATTAAAATTATGCAGTTTTTAAATGACTAATTAAATGACTAATTAAATGACTAATCTAAATCATGAGCAATAAATTTGATATTAAACTCTTACATCAATTTTGGAAAATCGCCAAGCCTTACTGGTTATCTTCCGAAAAATGGGGAGCTATAACTCTGTTATTTTTATTAATCATACTATCACTAATTGGTACCGCATTACTATTAATAGTTAGTATTTTTCTAGGAGAAGTGACTACAGCTTTAGCAGAACAAAATCAAGAACTATTTATCCAATCTGTATTAATCTTTATTGGAATAATAGTAATTGGTGTACTGTTGCTATCTCTAAAAAGTTACATACAAGCTAAACTTTCTCTTTATTGGCGACGCTGGTTAACCTATCAATTTCTAAATGGGTATTTTGACCGTCAAACCTTTTATTATTTTACCTTTAACCCGGAAATAGATAATCCAGACCAACGTATAGCAGAAGATATTAAAACTTTTACTCTGCAAGCAGTCAACTTTTTAATTATTCTTCTTGATTCAATATTACAACTAATTGGTTTTGTGGGAATTTTATGGATAACATCAATTCCGTTAACCCTATTTTTAGTAGGCTATGCTTTTTTTGGAACGGTAATTACGACAATTTTGTTTGGTCGAATTTTGATTCAAATTAACTTAAAGCAACTTAAATATGAAGCTAATTTCCGGTATAGTTTAATAAGGGTTCGGGAGAATGCTGAAGCTATTGCTTTTTATCAAGGAGAAGATTCCGAATCGAAACAAATTCAGTCCCGTTTTTGGCAAGCTTTGAAAAACTTTCAAGGGTTAATTAATTGGCAATTAAGACTTAATTTATTTCAAAATAGCTATCAATATATAACCTTTCTTTTACCAGCCATTATTCTTGCTCCCCGAATCTTATCTGGAGAACTAGAAGTAGGAGCATTTGCCAAAGCAGGTGCAGCTTTTAGAAGTATTTTGTTAGCTTTAACTTTAATTGTGACGCAATTTGAAGAATTGAGTAACTTTGCAGCAGGAATTAATCGTTTAGAAAGTTGTGCAAAATTTGCACGTACAGCACATCAAGTTCCTCACGGAGCATTAATTATTGATTTTAGAGAAGATAAATTTTTTGCCACAGAGAATTTAACTTTATACACTCCAGATTATCAAAATACCTTAGTTAAAGATTTATCTCTCCAAGTTAATCGGGGTGAATCATTATTAATTGTTGGTGCTAGTGGTGTGGGAAAAAGTTCTCTTCTCAGAGCAATGGCTGGTTTATGGTATTCTGGAGATGGTTCTATTATTATTCCTCCTCAAGAAACAGTACTATTTTTACCTCAACGTCCCTACATGATTTTAGGTTCCCTAAGAGAACAACTTTTGTATCCCCATCAACAAAAAGATGTCACCGACGAACAACTTTTACAGATATTAGACAAAATTAATTTATCTTTGATTGGTAATAAAATTAGTAGCTTAAATACAATAGTAGAATTTAATAAAATACTTTCAATAGGAGAACAACAGCGTCTTGCTTTTGCTCGTTTACTGCTTGCTCAACCCCAATATGCTGTTTTAGATGAAGCTACAAGTTCTCTTGATGTTAAAAACGAAAAACTACTTTATACGCAATTACAGCAGAACGGTATTACCTATATTAGTGTTGGTCATCGTTCTACATTAGTAGACTATCACGATTCAATTTTACTCATTAAGAACGACCATAGTTATAATCTAATGTCGAAAGAAGAATATCAACATTATTCATAGTCTTATATTTGATTAATTTAAAAGCCTT
Organism: Cyanobacteria bacterium J06633_8; assembly: GCA_039820645.1. Taxonomy (GTDB): domain Bacteria; phylum Cyanobacteriota; class Cyanobacteriia; order Cyanobacteriales; family Nostocaceae; genus Rivularia. The sequence continues at coordinate 12,025 of JBCBPQ010000115.1, forward strand.
GCTGAATTCGGGTATGAATTTAAATGTAGAGATACCCGTGTTTTCGCGTCTCTACAAGTGTTGCAGTTATGCAAAAAATCAATTATTACCTTGCCGTCACGCTCCGCTAACATACATAGAATCAGCAACGCCAATTTAAAAAACGAAGGAAGAAGGAAGAAGGAAGAAGGAAGAAGGCTGGAATTGGGATGGGGATTTAAACCCCAACCCAATTCGTTCACCGTAGGTTGCCGGGGAATTAAACCCATATTTAGATGTTAAAAAGATTAATTTCAAAAGATTAATTTTAAAAATATTAATTTTAAAAATATTAATTTAAAAAGATTAATTTCAAAATATTAATTTCAAAATATTAATTTCAAAATATTAATTTTCAAAATATTAATTTCAAAATATTAATTTCAAAATATTCGTTTTCCCACAAACTGTTTAAAGACGTAGCAATGCTACGTCTCTACATTTGGTGCTTAATTTGTAGATGCATAACTGATTCAATTACTTTTTCTTAGTTGCTATAGCCAACTTCGCACCTTTTACCAATCGCACTCTGTCCATAACCGCTACAATTTTCCCGTGATTTACCCCTTCATCAGCATTCAACACCACCATTAAAGGTTGTTCGGGTTTTACCTTTTCTTTCACCCCTGCTTCTAGCTTATCCAAAGTAATGGCTTGCTTATTCAAGAATAATTTTCCATCCTTATCTACCGTCAGAGTCACTTTGGCTGGTTGGGTTGTTTTTTTAGCGCTAGATGCTTGGGGTAAATTGACTGGTAATCCTTCCGAACGTGTTAAAAACAGAGTTGACATCACAAAGAAAGTCAAAATAGCGAATATCACATCAATCATTGGCACAATATTAATCTGTGCTGGAGCATCCGCTTCTTCTGGTAGACGCATTTATTTTTGTCCTCTTTCGTAACGACGACGGTAAAGTAATTCTAACTCTCCACCATATTCTTGAATTAACGCCATCTGTCTTTGGTAAAACCCTCGGAATAGATTGGCAAACAGAAGCGTGAAAATTGCCACAACTAAACCAATAGCAGTAGAATAGAGTGCTTCGCTAATACCACCAGTTACATTGGCTGTTTGAGAAGCTCCTATATCACCAAGATTTAAAGAAGAAAAAGAAGTAATCAATCCCAATACAGTACCCAAAAGACCTAACAATGGTGAAAGAGAAATAATGGTGTCAAATATATTTTGGAAGCGTTTGAGCAAAGGTATTTCCGCTTGTGCTTGACTTTCAAGTGCTAAACGAAACTCTTCAGGATTAGCATCTTCTAATTCTAAAGCAGTGAGGAAAATTCGAGAAATAGGTAAATCTGCGTTCTTTTGCAATCCATTAAGTGCAGCAACCATATTATTCCGACGATAGAGAGTCAGTGCATCTCGTATTACGTCCTTCTGACGACTATTTATCTTCCACCAAAACAATATCCGTTCAAAAATCAGCGCTAGTGCTAATATTGAAAATCCTACCAGTGGTATAATGACTATCAAACCACCCGAGAATAGATTATTTATTCCCATTTATAGCTCTTTAGTTACGTTAATGAAGGTTATTACTACCGCCCACAAATGCAGATAATAGTAGTTTTCAACTTAAGTTAGAACAAATAGATAGCTGATGTCAATCATAGTAAGTCATAAAATTAGTTATTCAAAATTAACTATTGATTCATCTTATATCAATTAATTTAGAATATATTGTAAAACTATTAATTAAATAGATAATTTGATTATTATTCTTCCCTAAAAATGTAATTTAAACTACCATATAATCGCTCCCTCTCCTTATTAAGGAGAGGGCTGGGGTGAGGTAAACCAACATTTAACCAAATCAAAACTAAAATTAACTCGATGACTTCAAGATTTTCTTCAATTGTTTAGAAGCCGATTCAACTTTATCAATACTACCAGGATTGACTAATCCATAATAATCAAACACATAGACTTGTTCATTTTGAGCAGCTTTCAGCTTATTCCAAAAAGATTTAGATTTCAATTGATTAATAACTCCCGCTCTTGCTGGATCTACTACTAATAATATCTCTGGATTTTCTTTAATAATTTTCTCTTCCGAAAGTGTTAAATATCCTTGTCCGATTGATTCTCCCTGCAAATTTGCGGTTAAATTATTCGCATTAAATTTATTTAACAAATCTCCAGTCCAACTATTTTTATTCGGAGACAAAACTGGTTGACTGCTGACTAAAACAAGAATAGAAGAATTGTTTGTTGGTATATCTTTGAGCAAAGAATCATATTTTTCTAACAAAGGCTTTGCATCTGTATTCGTAGCTTCAGCTAAATCCTTTGTATGCTTAATCAAAGCATCCCAACTATTTGTTTCGCTGGCTAAAGTTGTAATTCCTACATCTTTTAATTTCTTAAAAGTTTGGTCGTGAAATCCAACAGCACCGATAACTAAATCTGGTTTGAGAGCAACTATTTTTTCAATATTCGGAGGTGTTCTCCCTTCGCTTACTGTTGGTAATTCTTTAAATCTTTCATCTTTTCTCAGCAATCTACTACCGGGAATACCAACCAATCTTGTTGCATCAAGTCGGTGTATAATATCCGCAGATAATGATGTTAAAGCAACAACTCTTTTAGCGTTTTCAATTTTTGCTTCGGAGCCTTGAGTTTCTTTTACTTGAGTTGCAGTAGTTGAAGATTCAGAAGTTTTTTCTGAATTTTGAATATTTTCAGGAGTTGTGGAATTACAAGCTATTAAGAGTAAATTCAATAAAATAGCAATTGTGCGGATTTTGAAAGTCTTCAACATGATTGTAATCATAGTATCTAATTTTAATTTCATTATAGTTTTGAATACATTTATAGAGATAGTAGGGTGTTAGCAAAGAATAATACACTATTATCAACATTGTGGTGTATTATCCTCCAAACTGCTTTTAACACCCTACAATACTCTATCCCCTCCTTATATAGACGTTGGATTGCAACGTCTATATACTTAACTCAACTGACATCTTGCACCATTTTTGTTAAGCTTCAGCACCCGCCTTGTAAGCCGGAGGCTTTCTCGCAGAGAAATTAATTGATGCGGCTAATATACAAAGTACGTTAAAACGCACTAAAAGTTATACCTAGTCGTTTTTAGACGACTTTGTCTTTGAGCCTGGGAATTTATTCCAAGGCGGTTGTGAAAGCTAACTGAGAATGCTGCAAGATATAATTCAAACTACCTTCCGTGCAACGCTACAAGTTAAAATACAACTTTCAAGCCAACAGTAGCATTGAAACCAGGCAATGTCCGACGTGCAATATCATCAGAACCGATTGTCAATCCTCTGACATCTTGCCAGTTCCAATATTTCTCATCTAGCAAGTTGAACAAACCAACGTTTAGAGTAACTTTGTCGCTGAATTTATAGTATCCCAATAGGTCTAAAGTAAAGTAGCTATCGGGAATAAATAGATCGGTTCCAGTTTCAGCACCACGTTCGTTTGCTGCAACAAAGGTAGTCACTAATTCACTACCCCAACGGTCTTCTGGTGCGCGATAACGCAATCCAGCTACAGCCTTGAAGGGTTCTACAGTATCCAAAGGCTGGTCGTTTTCAAAGTCGTTTCCTTCAGTCCAAGCCAAACTACCAATCAAACTCAAACCTTCTTTACCAGGACTAAAACGGTATTCAGCTTTAGCTTCTATACCATAGGTTTCCGCACCTTCAAGGTTTTGAGATTGGAATTGTCGATATTCACTACCGTTGATGGTTGTTGTACCAACAAAGTTTGTACCGATAAAGTTGTCGAAGCGGTTATAAAACCCAGTCAAACCAAAATCTAACTGAGAATAACTACCCTTAAGACCAATTTCGTAACTGTCGCTGGTTTCTGGTTCTAAGTTATTGTTGGGAAGAACAGTATAACCAAACAAGAAATTGGTAAAAGCAATATTCGCATCATCGTAAGGAGGACTACGGAAACCACGAGCATATTGAGCATATGCTGACAATTCTGGTGTAACTTTGTAGACCAAACCTAATTTAGGTGAAAAAGCTGATGCATCAAAATCTTCAACATCATAATTGCTGATATTGATATTTTGAAAATCTTGGTCTGGATTGGCTGTCAGTTTGTAATAATCAAAGCTTAATCCGGGAATCAAGCTTAAACGATTATCAGCTAATTCAATTTCATCTTGTACATAAAGACGAAATCTCAAGGTTTCAGTGTCGGGGAAGGTTTTGTTGGGATAAGTCTCACCACTTATAACCTTGTTTATATCACCCGTTGCTAAAGTTGTTTCTGTTCTATCCCGAGGTCGAGAAGTTTCGGTGTTAAATAGCTCTAAACCATAAACTAAACGATGATTTATGCTACCTGTTTGAAAACTACTCTCAAACTGAGCATCTCCACCAAATACACTCTGTTCAAAGCTATTTACATCTTCTCGAAGAGTTGTAGCAACAGGACCTCTACCGCGTAAGCTACTAGCTTCTTGATTTGCTTTCGCATCCTGATAATAAACTTGCCATTTAAATTTCTGCAACCAGCTATTATCGGGATTGTCGTATTCCTGTCCTAAGCTAACGCGATAACGCTGCTTTTCGTCATTCGCAGAACTATCAAAGATAGTAGTACCGCGAGATGTTCCTAGACTGTTAAGTAAATTAGTATCGACACTACTGGTGTATCTTTCTCCAGTTAACTTAAAGGTATTGCTGTCGTTAGGCTTATAGACTAACTTACCAATAAAGTTTAAGTCGCTACTATCTTGAGGGTCAGCTATAGCAGTACCGTAGTTCTTAAATTCAGAACCAGTAGTACGAGTTAAAGCTCCTGAAGCTTGAAGTTTTCCATCTTCACTTTCTGCTGCAATAATCCCTGTAAACTTACGACTCTCATCGGTACTGTCGTAAGTATATTTAGCACTACCATATGAAGGTCCATCTACATCAAATAGATAGTCTTCTGGGTCTTTAGTTATAAATGAAACCGCACCACCAAGAGCATCACTTCCATAAAGAGTAGAAGCGGGACCGCGAATAATTTCTGCTCTTTTGAGAGTGTCTAAATCAAAGAAGTTTCGAGAACGACTAAAGTAGTTATCAGGTTGACGAATTCCGTCAACTTGAATTAATACTCGGTTCTCACCGATACCGCGAATCGTAAAATCTTGATTCCCACCGTTTGTAGTGCTTCTTACAGAAACTCCTGGTTCATAGCGAATTAAATCGCTTAACTCATTAACTACCTGTTTCTCAACATCCTCAGATTCGATGACAGTAATGTTTCCGGGAGTATCTTTTACAGGACGTTCGCTCCTCGTTCCTGTAACGGTAATTTCGATATCAGCTTCTTCGGTTTCTTCTTTCTCTTTCTCGGATTCAGCTTGTGCTATTTTACTTTCGTTGCTTTTTGGTTTCTTGAGTAAATCTTCTGCACTAGTACTAAACTGTTCTACCTCTTGCAAATCTTTTATTTCAGGTGATACAGTTTCAGCGAGTGTTGCAGGCAAGATTCCCAGATTTAACAGTACAACGTTGAAGAGCAATACGTACAAATATTTGAGGTTCATTGTTATCAAAACCTAATTGTGAGCATAGTTACAAACTTTTGTGCCACTTTCAAGGGTTCCCATAGGAATTTTTTTTATTAGAAAAAATCTTATGGGTTCCCGTCACCCGTCATATTTTGTGCTAGAACAGCAATCCCAAAGGATTATCGTATATTTTCTCGCTTCAGCTATGCAGGAATGTTGCTTCAATTTAATCGTGTATTCTAATTTAAGATTATTGAATATTTTTATCAATAATTACTTTATACAAACCAGCGATTTATTAAAAGTAAAAAAAATTGTAAATTCAGCCAAGGCTGAATTTACAAGAGAACCTTTGATTCGCGTACTTAACAAAATTAATTGTTAAACAGCGCCATCTGCATTGAGGAGAACATGCCTCATATCCATGTTTTGTTTTTTTTTAACTTGTACAAGACCTAAACACTCGGTGTGAGCGGAGTGTGGAATATCTGCTAACTTCTGGCATTAGCGCAATACTTTGTTAAAAAAAATTACATCCTTTACTTATAGATAACCAATATAAATTAGTTGAGATAGTTTGTCAATTGTTTTTTAAGTTCATTAAGGAAAGTATTTTTTAGGCTTTAGGACTTACGCAAATGACATATTTTTTCGTAGGGTGCTGTGACGATTTGAATAAATTTGAACGTGATTATAATACTTGTAGCGTCACGCACCAACCAGCTAATGTGACAATTGCGTAAGTCCTGGGTTTGTAACCCATGCGGTTTTCTATAATGTCCGGGAAATCAGTTACCATATGTCCGAAGCGAGTGTAAAGTTAGCGTTCCCGAGTCCCATGAACGATAACATAATGACAAGTGTTTAACATTAAACTATATTACCTGAGTTTCGTAGAAGGCAAATAATTAATATTTTTTTTAGAGTATTTTTTTTAAAGTTAGTGATTTGTTTATCATTAATTGATAATTCTTAGTGATAAGCTATGCAATGATAATTACCATAACCATGACAATGACATTAGTCATTGTTGATATATTTTATAAGTATGGGGGGCTAAAATGAGCGATGATGATGATTTAGAACAAAACCCTGAGAAATCAACATCATGGCAAAGATTTAAATTCTTTTGCGGAGACTCTGGTGGAGAGCTTAATCAAAACTCGAATTTATCCGATTTTTTTGAATCTGATGATATTATCCTTCTTTCAGAAGCGAAGGCTGGGGATATTATTTCAATTGTAGAAATTCTTTCTATAGATTGTATTGAAGATTTGAAAAATATGGGGTTCCTCCCTGGAAAAGAAATTCAGGTTATTAGTCGGACAAGTACTGGTTCTGTAGTAGTTCTTTTAGACAAACAATCTATAGGCTTGGGTAAAGATATGGCTAATAGTATCAAAGTAAGAAAGATTAATCGAGGTACGAGCTAAATACAGCCGATTTCATCTAAGTGAAGTACAACCTTATATCCCAATACAGTTCAGATAAGCAATATTTTCCCCCCCTGCTCCCCCTGCTTCCCCTGCTCCCCCTGCTTATCCTGCTCCCCCTGCTTATCCTGTAGGTTTCATATTTTTTATTTGTAAATTTTATAGGCATTGTCCACATAAAAATACTTCACTAAACTTACGCATAGCTTATACAAATAACCTTGTTGCTTTAAACGAAGGAAGAAGGAAGAAGGAAGAAGGAAGAAGGAAGAAGGTTGGAATTGAGATGGGGATTTAGACACGCCATGTGCTCATGGGGGAAACCCCCAAGACCGCAATGGCTCCCCAACTCAATTCGTCCACCGTGTGACGGTGGGGAATTAAACCCATATGTTTTAGTTAAAATTTCCACCTCTGTGGAATAAATTTTTTCGTGCGAATAAAAAAGAAAATCTATCTACAGGAACACTTCATAATCTAGTATTCCACATCCTCTATCTAAAATCTAACGGGATTTAATTTATGCTAACTATATGTTTTATTTGCTTATGGATTTCAATGATATTAATACTTATCATAAGTATTTTCCAAGCCTTGAAACAAGGTACCACGCATTTAAGAAAATTGCATCAAATTCCTTGCTACAAATGTGATTTTTTTACTAATGAATATCGTCTAAAATGCACCGTACATCCAGTTACAGCTTGTACAGAAGAAGCACTTAATTGTTTTGATTTTGAAGCAAGAACTAAAACTATTAATATTAATCATCGCCCTTGGTGGAAATTGTGGAAGTTTAAATAAGTAACCTTCGCTAATTGCTAAAAATTAACTTGCTATATATAGCAGTTTTAAGTCATTCTATTTAAGATCGCTATACATAGTGAATAAATAGCCCTGCTAGAAAAAAATGTCCAAAATTAATCAAAATATAATCAGCAGCCGCTTATTTCTAGCTGTTGCAATATTAAGTGTGGCTCTAATTGTCACTTTAGCGCTATCAATATCTCAAGGTGCGGTTGCTATGAGCTTGTCAGATATATGGCAAGCATTATTACATAAAGGCGACCCTTTAAAACAAACAATTGTTTGGGATTTACGAATACCGCGAATTCTGGCATCAATGTTAGTAGGTGCAGCTTTGGGTATGTCTGGCGCATTGTTACAGGGAATGTTGCGGAATAGTCTAGCAAGTCCGTTTATTCTGGGTATTTCTGCTGGTGCAGGATTAGTAACTGTAGCAATGATAGTTTTAGAATTATGGACTGCATGGATTCCTCTTGCAGCATGGTTGGGAGCGATTTTGACTGCAATAACAGTTATTTTTCTTGGTCGCGGACAGGGAGGAATTAGAGTAGAAAAATTGATACTCGGAGGAGTTGCAGTAAGTTCGTTATTAGGTGCGCTTCAGAGTACATTATTACTTTTAGCAGAAGATGGTAGAGTACAGCAAGCGTTAAATTGGCTTATCGGTAGTTTAAACGGACGCGGTTGGAATGAAGTTAGGGTAGCTGCTCCCTATATGTTGGTAGCATTAGTTGCGGGATGTTTGCTTGCAAGATGGGTTAACGTACTTGCTTTAGGAGATGATTTAGCAGTAGGTTTGGGAGTTTCTTTAGTACGCAGTAGGATTTTGATTGGTGCTGTAGCTACGCTTTTAGCTGCCGGTGCGGTGAGTATTGCAGGATTAATTGGTTTTGTCGGTTTGGTAGTTCCTCACGGGGTGAGATTGTTAGTAGGTACCGATTATCGTTTGTGTTTACCGCTTTCAGCTCTTGGAGGTGCATGGTTATTAACCTTTGCAGATTTGCTATCTCGTCTGGGAGCAGTAGAGTTACCAGTAGGTGCAGTAACAGCTTTACTCGGTTCTCCTTTGTTTATTTGGTTGCTATATCGTCGCTCTGGAACAATGAACAATTAACAGTGAACAGTGAACAGTGAACAGTGAACAGTGAACAATTAACAGTTATCAGTGAACAGTGAACAGTGAACAGTTATCAGTGAACAGTGAACAGTTATCAGTGAACAGTGAACA
>JBCBPQ010000116.1:0-20953 GCA_039820645.1 Cyanobacteria bacterium J06633_8
GCGAACTCTGGCGACGGTTTTAAGGAGTTCGTTGGTGCCTTCAAAGGCTTTGAAGTGGGTTTCTATGGGTACGAGGACGTGAGTCGCTGCGACGAGAGAAACGTAACTTAGCAGTCCCAGACTAGGAGGACAATCTATCAAGATAAAGTCGTAATCTTCTTGAATTGGTTCTATGGCGTATTTGAGCCGAAAGTCGCGCAAATCAGCATTGACTAATTGCATTTCCGCCGTACTAAGGGTTGTATTTGTAGGTGCCAAGTCCATGCCGTGAATCCCCTCAGAAATTGGTAGGGGTTGTTCTTCGACTATGGCATCATACATACTTTTCTCCAATTCTCTGGGAACTAAGCCCATAAAAATTGTTAAGGAGCCTTGCGGGTCCATGTCTATGAGCAGGACGTTGTGTTTCCTGCGTGCTAGGTGATAGCCCAGGTTTTGGGTAAGGGTGGTTTTGGCGACCCCGCCAGCCTGGTTAAAGATAGCAATGATTTTGGTCATAAGTAATTGAGTTGACCTGCCCCGTTACTTTCTAAAGATAACTGGTTATGTGTCAATTATTGCTGTTAATTTATGAAAAGGGGCTGTTATTTTATTAAATAATGTTTATTGTTACAGAAACGCACGTTGTATATAAAAGCGATTATTTAATGATAAAACTTTGATTTGTTATTTGTATGACCAATTATGTGCAAATCCTTGGATTTACACCAAAAAGTAGGAGTAGCTTCTCTAGAACCCAATTAAAGACTCCTGCTAAATTAAACAGGCAGTACGCTGATTATACTCTCATGAGAGTAATAAAAAGCGCAAATCTTCAATGGTACTACTTTTAGTTGATAAATTACAAGGCACGGAAGATTTGGACATTATTTAATCTTACCGCGCCCCCGTTTCACCCAGCCCCTCACATTTTTTCAATCTCCAATATCCAGCAATTTCTTTATCTGAAATTATTCGTATTCAAAAAAACAGACAAAAAGAAAAAAACACGTAATATTACTAAGGGGGAGATGAAATACGACTTTAACTTCTCACAAGAAGCGGCAGGAAAGCCCTGGTATTTTAGATATTAGGAGGAAAGTCGTCCCGCTTTTATGGTCATTAGTTAATAATGACGGTAGGACGGGTTCAAATTCATGGAAGCCTTAGTATACGCCGTTTAGGGGCGTAGTGTGTTCATTAGCTACACAACTAGAGTAAAAACCTTTTAGTGTTCCCGTTCATTGTTCACGTTCGCGGAATATGCCCTTTGGGACATACTGTGTTCATAGAAAATAAATGTGCCTTTATACATAGGGCATGATAGCTCCCCTATGCCTCTAATCCGTGAAAGAAGTTAACAATGATGTAGTTCCTCGAAGGCTGGGATACAGATGACAAATGTAAAAAATAATACGTAAATGGTTCTTAATGTTGCCAACAAGATTAACTTTGAAAGCAAAAAAGGTATCAAAAGTAGGGCAATCCTCCCAAGGGGAGCCGAGAATAATCCAAAAGCTTGCGATTGCTGCATCCTTTACCAGTGAGCCTGTTCTTGATTCTCTTGACTTTTGGATGCAAGAAATAGGAATCCCCTGTTCAATTGAGTTTGCTCCTTATAATCAAATATTCCAACAGTTACTCGATGGTAATAGTATTACGCTACAGAATGAGGAAGGAGTAAATCTGATTCTGATACGGTTTGAGGATTGGTATCTTACGGAGGAAACTTTTAAGAGCAGTGTAGAGGAGTTCTTGCTGGCTATGCAAGGTGCTACACAAGTTTCCAAAATTCCTTACCTAGTTTGTATTTGTCCGTCTTCTCCCCAAGTACTTGTAGATAGCAATCGGGTACAGTTGTATAGGGAAGCAGAAGCTCAGTTGGCAACTGAATTAAACAACATCAGTGGTGTGTATGTGGTCACATCTGAAGAGTTGAATGCTACTTATCCAGTTGCAGATTACTACGATCCTTACGGGGAAGAACAAGGAAAAATTCCCTATACTCCATCTTTTTTTTGTGCCTTGGGTACAATGTTAGCGCGAAAAATTCGTGCTTTGAAAAGTCTACCATTAAAGGTAATTGTCCTCGATTGTGACAATACTTTATGGAGTGGAGTTTGTGGTGAAGATGGTGCTACTGGGGTGAAGATTAATTTTGCGTATAGAGCATTGCAAGAATTTATTTTGGCACAGCAGGAAGCGGGGAAGCTAATTTGTTTGTGTAGTAAGAATCAAGAAGAAGATGTTTTTGCGGTGTTTGAACAACATGGAGATATGTTGTTAAATAAACATCATTTGGTAAATTGGCGGATTAATTGGAAACCCAAGTCTGAGAATTTGAAATCCCTTGCTGCGGAATTACAATTGGGTTTGGATAGTTTTATTTTTATTGATGATAATCCGGTTGAATGTGGAGAAGTTAAGGCTAATTGTCCCCAGGTTTTAACACTACAACTTCCTGAAGAATACCAGGAAATTCCCAGATTTATCCAGCATATTTGGGCTTTTGACCAAATACAAGTAACTAAAGAAGATAAGAAAAGAACTCAACTTTATCAGCAAAATGTTCAGCGTCAGCGTTTACATCAAGAGTCGCTAACTTTTACTGATTTTCTAGGTAAATTGGGTTTAGAAATTGAAATTACCGAGATGAAATCGGAAGATTTACCACGGGTTTCTCAATTAACTCAACGTACCAATCAATTTAATTTCACTACTATTCGACGTTCGGAAAGTGAGATTCAACAACTTTATGATTCTGGTGTTTTAGATTGTCGAGTTGTTTGTGTTAAGGACCGATTTGGGGATTATGGTAAGGTCGGTGTAATGTTTTTTTCGTTTGATGATGATGTTTTAAATGTAGATACTTTTTTACTTAGTTGTCGGGTACTTGGTAGAGGTGTAGAGTATCGGATGCTTTCTTATTTGGGAGAAATAGCGCAAGAAAGAGGTTTGAGTCAGGTTAATGTTTTATATCAATCTACTCAGAAGAATAAACCAGCTTTCTTATTTCTTGAGGGTATTAGTGAGAAGTTTAAGCAGGATGAAAATAAGCAGGAAATTAATAGGAGCAGGTTATTTCAATTTTCATCGATAGCTTTAACTGAGTTAATTTTTAATCCAAGCAAAGTAGAAACAGAAGTTGCATCTTCACGGGATATTCAACAGAATAATTCTGATAAGGTTAAAGTTATAAATTCTTTAGATTTACAAGATTCTTCAAAAGTAATTAGTTTGGAGTGGATTGCCAAAGAATTATACAAACCAGAGGTTATACTTGAAGAAATTTTATCCCGACAACAGCGTCAATGTCGGGAATTAGAAATAGAGTTTATTGCTCCTCGTAATTCTGCGGAGGAGGATATTGCTAATCTATTTGCTGAAGTTTTAAAAGTTGACCGGGTAGGTATTGATGACAATTTTTTTGAGTTAGGTGGAGATTCTTTATCTGCTACTCAATTAATTTCTCGATTGCGGAATGTTTTTCAAATAGAGTTATCTTTGGAACTTTTATTTGAATTCCCTACAGTCTGTGGTTTGGCTGAGACTTTTCAGCTATTTCAAGCTACAAACAATAATATAGATTTTAATTCTATTCAGGATGATAAGTATGAGTATGAAGAAGGTGTTTTATAGGTGATAAAACTTTATAACTTTTATCATTTGTAAATTATATATTTTTCATTCAATCATCAATAAATGTTGTTTTGATGTTGTAGAATTCTGTGACGCTTAGTTTGAATTTAAACTAAACAATAAGGGTTTTGGTGACACGCACCATCGGAGTTTTGTGACACTTTTCTATGTTCTAAAAAAAACCGCAGAGAAACAAAGGAAGCAGAGAAAATAGATTAAGAGACATAAGTAATTTTACAGTAAGAAGGAAGTAGTAAGTAACCTTTAAGAGCTAACTACTAACAACTAATTACTAATTACTAACAACTAATTACTAATTACTAACTACTAACTACTAATGGCTATAGTTAAATTTTTATCTGAATTGAAAGGTTTAGGAATTAAGGTCTGGGTTGAAGATGAGCAGTTACGTTATCGCGCTCCCAAGGGAGTAATAACATCAATTCTGAAGGAAGAATTAATTGGAAATAAAAAGGATATTATCGCTTTTCTTCAGCAAGCAAAAGTTGCTAAACAAACCACAGATATGGGGATAGAAACTGTTTCACGAACAGAAAATTTACCTTTATCTTTTGCTCAACAGCGTATGTGGTTTGGCTATCAATTAGATAGTAATAATCCTTTTTACAATGAAAGTTTTCAAATAGAAATTACAGGGAATTTAAATATCCCTGCTTTGGAGAAGAGTGTCAATCAAATTGTTCGTCGTCACGAAGTTTTGCGGACAAGCTTTCCCACTGTAGAAGGAAAACCTTTACAACGGATTCATCCTTGTTTGCAGGTCAATTTACCGGTAATTGATGTACAAGGTTTACCTGAAACGGAAGTACAACAAATTATTATCAAAGAAGCAAGGAAACCTTTTGACCTCAGCAATGGTTCTTTGTTACGAACTACTTTATTGCGTCTTGATTCAGAATCCTATGTGCTGATATTAGTAATGCACCACATCATTACTGATGGTTGGTCTATGGGAGTGTTTTTTCAAGAGTTATCTAGCTTTTATCAAGATGCAATATCCACAGACACCACGGGTGGAGACGTTGCATGCAACGTCTCTACAAGGTTACCAGAATTACCCGTCCAATATCCTGACTTTGCTATTTGGCAACGTCAATACTTAACTGGGGAAGTACTGGAAAAACAATTAAATTACTGGAAACGACAGTTAGCTTCAACTCCACCATTATTAGAGTTACCAACAGACAATCCTCGTCCTCCCATACAAACTTATAATGGCGCGATCGCCAAATTTCAACTTGACCCAAATTTAACCAAACAGTTGCAGACCCTCAGCCAAAAGTCGGGAACAACTTTGTTTATGACTTTATTGGCTGCTTACAATGTTCTACTCTATCGCTATAGTAATCAAGAGGATATTTGTGTTGGTTCTCCTTTTGCTAACCGCAATCGTCGGGAAATAGAATCATTAATTGGCTTTTTTAGCAACACTATAGTTTTACGTACCCAATTTCAAGATAATCCTAGCTTTTCTGAATTATTACAACAGGTACGAAAGGTTGTTTTGGATGCTCACACCCATCAAGATGTACCCTTTGAGCAAGTAGTAGAAGCATTACAACCAGAACGTTCTCCCAGTTACAATCCCCTGTTCCAGACAATGTTTGTGCTGGAGAATTTTTCTATAGATACATTCGATTTACCAGGGATTACCCTGACTCCCCAGTTAGTAGAGCGGGGTACATCTCAGTTTGATTTAAGTTTGTCAATGTGGGAGACACAAGAGGGACTCAGAGGTTATTGGGAATATAATACTGACTTGTTTGAAAGTACTACCATTGCGAGGATAACCGATAATTTTCAAACATTATTATCAGCCATTGTTACCAATCCTGATTGTTCTGTGGGTGAAGTACCTTTATTAACAGAAAAAGAGCGAAATCAACTGTTAGTAGAGTGGAATTCTAAAAAAGGTGATTTCCCTAACGATAAATGCATTCACGAATTGTTTGAGTTACAAGTAGAAAAAACACCATTCGCAATCGCGGTGGAGTTTGGTTCTGAAAAATTAACCTATACCCAATTAAATACCAAAGCCAATCAATTAGCGCATCATTTAAAAACTCTGGGTGTCAAACCTGAAATACTGGTTGGTTTATGTGTAGAGCGTTCTGTAGAAATGGTAGTGGGATTAGTGGGAATACTCAAAGCTGGTGGTGCTTACGTCCCCTTAGACCCCAATTATCCCCCAGAGCGTTTAGCATATATGCTGGCTGACTCTAGGGTATCGGTTTTACTCACTCAACAGAAATTAGTAGATACTTTACCTGAAAGTAGTGCCAAAGTAATTTGTTTGGATACAGATCCAATATGTAGAGACGTTACATGTAACGTCTCTACAGAGGTAAAACCGAATAATTTAGCTTATATAATTTACACTTCTGGTTCTACGGGAAAACCCAAGGGTGTAATGATAGAACATCGGTCTTTAGTAAATTTCATTGAAGCAGCAAAAGTTGAATATGAAATAAGTTCTAGGGATAAGATTTTGCAATTTGCATCAATCAGTTTTGATGTAGCAGTAGAAGAAATTTATACTTGTTTAACCTCTGGTGGAACACTGGTAATACGCACCGATGAAATGACCGGTTCCATCACTCAATTTCTCCAAACTTGTCGTGAGTCTCAACTAACTGTATTAGATTTACCTACAGCCTATTGGCATCAATTAACCTCTCAATTAGCAACTACAGGTGAAATATTACCGTCATCGATACGCTTGGTAATTATCGGGGGAGAAGCAGCCTTAGTGGAAACACTGAATCTTTGGCAAAAATATGTCAAAAATAATTTAGAAAAGCCTCCCCTATTAATCAATGCTTACGGACCAACTGAAGCAACTGTAGAAACAACAATATGCAGGTTGTCCGAATTGCATTTGCACGACAAAACCTCACAGTTACCGATTGGAAGACCAATTACGAACTTGGAAGTATATATTGTAGATAAATACTTCCAACCAGTTCCTATTGGTGTACCGGGAGAACTACACATTGGTGGTGCTGGTTTAGCTAGAGGTTATTTAAATCGTCCGGAGTTAACCGCTGAGAAATTTATTCAAAACCCCTGGGATAAATCCCAAAGACTCTACAAAACAGGGGATTTAGTTCGTTATTTACCCGATGGTAATATTACCTTTATTGGTCGAATTGATAATCAAGTCAAAATTCGTGGGTTTCGGATTGAATTAGGAGAAATTGAAACCCTACTTACCGCACATCCGCAAATCAAAGAAGCAGTAGTTATCGTTCGAGAAGATGAACCGGGGAGAAAACGTCTTGTAGCTTATGTCATAGAACAATCCTCAGTCAAAAATCCAAAATCTGTTACAGCTCCAACTATCAGTAAAATTCAAAATATATTGCGGGATTTTCTCAAACAGAAACTGCCAGAATACATGGTACCTAGTGTTTTTGTCAGCTTAAATTCCTTACCTTTAACTCCTACTGGTAAAGTAGACCGTCGTAATCTTGCCATTCCCCCAGTAAATATTGATTCAGAAAATTTTGTTGCTCCTCGTACTTCTACAGAGGAAACTTTGGCGTTGATTTGGAAAGATATCTTAAACTTAAAACAAGTAGGTATTCGCGACAACTTCTTTGAACTAGGTGGAGATTCTATTATCAGCATTCAAATCATTGCTCGTGCCCATCAAGCTGGTTTGAAACTGACACCAAAGCAATTATTTCAACATCAAACTATTGCGGAATTAGCAACGGTTGCACTTAAAGCTAATACTAATCTGCAAGCACAACAAGGTTTAGTTACTGGAGAGGTTCCCCTAACTCCCATTCAACATTGGTTTTTCGAGCAAAATTTGGTTGAACCCCATCACTTTAACCAAGGGATGATGCTGGAAGTACCACCAGATATCAAACCAGAATTATTGCAACAGGTACTAGAAAAACTATTGCGACATCACGATGCTTTGCGTCTGCAATATATCCAGGATAATTCCCAATGGCAGCAAATTAATCGTGATGCTAGTGTTTCTGTTCCCTTCGAGGTTGTTGATTTATCAAAACTGACATATTCCGAACAAAAAATTGCGATCGCAGAAATTGCAAATGCACAACAAAGGGTACTAAATCTTTCTACAGGAAACTTAATTCAGGTAGTTCTGTTTCAGTTGGGTGTCTCTTCACCAGCACGTTTGTTGATTGTTATCCATCACCTTGCTGTTGACGGTGTTTCCTGGCGAATTTTACTAGAAGATTTGACAACAGCTTATTATCAACTTTTACGGGGAGAAAACATTCAACTACCCGCTAAAACCACATCCTTTAAAGATTGGTCATCCAAACTACAAGATTACGCTCAAGAGCAAGAATTATACTCGGAGTTACAATATTGGTTGCAAAATTCTGCTACTTTTGCTACAGTTTTGCCAGTTGATTATACTTATGAAAAATCAACGAATAGCGTAGCCTCTAGTCAGATTGTATCCGTATATTTAAGTAAGGAACAAACTCGCAATTTATTGCAGGATGTGCCGTCGGTTTACAACACCCAGATTAATGATGTATTGCTTACAGCCTTAGTGCAAAGCTTTACTCGATGGACTGGTTGTAATTCCTTACTTGTTGACTTAGAAGGTCACGGAAGAGAAGATTTATTTGCAGGTGTGGATTTATCCCGCACCGTAGGATGGTTTACTAGTGTGTTCCCGGTTCAATTAAAATTAGAAAACTCCATCCATCCTGGAGAAACTCTTAAATCAATTAAAGAACAACTGCGACAAATTCCCCAACGAGGTATTGGTTACGGAATTTTGCGCTATCTCAATCCCGATAATAATATCCGCGAAAAATTACAATCGCTACCCCAAGCCGAAATAAGTTTCAATTATTTAGGTCAATTTGACCAAACACAGTTCGGTGATGGGTGGAAGTTTGCTCCAGAATCTAGCGGTGAAATCCATAGTCCTTTAGGACAGCGTTCTCATTTATTAGAAATAGATGGGTTGATAATTAACGGCAGATTGCAACTGGATTGGAGGTATAGCAAAAATATTCACAGACAATCTACCGTAGAAACTCTAGCTAATTATTATTTACAAGCTCTAGAAGCGATAATCGCTCATTGCCTTTCCAATGATGCCGGGGGATATACCCCTTCCGACTTCCCTGAAGCTGATTTGAATCAAGATGAGCTTGATGATTTGCTGTCAATCCTTGATTGATAAAAGCGTTGAAAATAGTAATTCCAGACAAGTGAGTAGTGATGGGGTGATGGGATGAGTAGCAACAAGGCTTTGGAGCCAGTTTACATTCTGTAATATAGTTGGGTTTATTTGTGCCGACTTACTTGCATGATTCCTGAACGTAAATTCACCAATAACTACTCACTAATAACTAATAACTAAGTAGGTGGGTGCAAAAAATTATAACTATGTCATTGCGAACGGAACGAAGTGGAGTGAAGCATTCAGCAAAGCTGTGGATCATCGCAAGGTTTTCAGTGATTTTATATTCCTTTACATAGTTAGGTTTATTCCCACCTAGCTACTTAATAACTAATAACTAATAACTAATAACTAATAACTGAAATGACATCTAGCGTTATAGAAAATAAAAGTAAAAATATTGAATCTATTTACCCGCTTTCTCCCATGCAGGAGGGTTTGCTCTTTCATACCCTTTACGAAGGAGAATCCGGCGTTTACTTCGAGCAGTTGAGTTTGACTCTAAGTGGAGACTTAAATGTTGCTGCTTTTGAGCAAGCTTGGCAACAAGTAGTGGAACGACATCCAGTTTTACGTACTCTTTTTGTCTGGGATAAAACTAAAAAGCCATTGCAAGTGGTATGTAAAAAGGTAAATCTACCCACTCATAATTACGATTGGCGAAATTTATCAGCAGTTGAACAAGAAGAAAAATTCCAAACCTTTCTACAAACAGATAGAGACAAGGGTTTTGAACTTGACAAAGCACCACTAATGCGGAATACCTTAATTAGGTTGACCGATAAATCTTATAAATTTATATGGAGTTCTCATCACCTGTTAACGGATGGTTGGTGTTTACCTATCATTCTTAAAGAGGTGTTTGCTTTTTACGAAGCATTGAATAAAGGCGAAAATTTGTATTTACCTTCTCTACGTCCTTATAAAGACTATATTAATTGGCTGCAAAAGCAAGATTCTTTGAGAGCAAAAGCATTTTGGCAACAAACACTCCAAGGCTTTTCTGCTCATACACATTTGGTTGTAGATAGAGATTCACAATCTCAAAAGATTTACCAAGAGCAACATTTAAGATTATCAGAACAGACTACTAGCGCTCTCAAGTCCCTAGCAAAGCAAAATCACCTCACTCTTTCTACCTTATTTCAGGGAATTTGGGCGCTGTTACTAAGTCGCTATAGTGGTGAGTCTGATGTAGTATTTGGGGCTACCGTATCTGGCCGTCCCCCCACTTTGTCCGGTGTAGAGTCTATGGTTGGGCTATTTATCAATACCTTGCCAGTCAGAATACAAGTATCAGGTGAGACTGAAATATTACCGTGGTTGCAACAATTACAGTCACAGCATTTAGAACGGGAACAATATTCATGGTATCCCCTGGTAGAAATTCAACGTTGCAGTGAAATACCTGGGGGAAGTCCTTTATTTGAAAGTCTTTTAGTATTTGAAAATTATCCTCTAGGTTCTTCTCTGGTAGAAGATACAGCAGGTTTAAAAATTAACGAAGTCAAATCCTACGAGCGCACAAATTATCCTTTGACATTGGTATTAATCCCTGGTGAAGAATTGTTAGTGCGAATGCTTTACGATTGTAACCGTTTCGACACAGATACTATAACTAGGATGGGGAGTCATTTCCTGACTTTGTTAGAGGGAGTGGTTACAAATTCAACAGGTCAATTACAAGATTTACCTTTGATAACTGAAACGGAACGACATCAGTTATTAAGGGAATGGAATGATACCCACACAGAATATCCAGACAAATGTATTCATCAATTGTTTGAGGAACAAGTACAACGTACTCCTAAAACTATAGCGCTAGAGTTTGGGAGCGAAAAATTAACTTACGAACAGTTGGATCGTCGTGCTAATCAGTTAGCAGATTATTTAATTAGTTTAGGTGTGAAACCAGATGTGTTAGTTGGTTTGTGCATCGAGCGCTCTGTAGAAATGGTTGTGGGATTACTCGCAATTCTCAAAGCTGGTGGAGCTTATGTACCATTAGATCCAAGCTATCCCCAAGAACGCTTGGCTTATATGTTGGAGGATTCTCAAGCATCAGTGTTGTTAACTGAGCAAAAGTTTATCAATTATTTACCCAAGCACGAAAAAGTAGTGTGTTTGGATAAAGATATTAATTATAGAGACATTAAATCGAACCTATCTACAGATGTAAAACCCAAAAACTTAGCTTATGTAATTTACACTTCTGGTTCTACCGGTAAACCCAAGGGAGTGGCTATGAGTAACCGTTCCCTGGTTAACTTATTAATGTGGCAAATTGAAAATGGTGTAGCTAATCCAAATGCCAAAACTCTGCAATTTTCACCGATAAGTTTTGATGTTTCCTTCCAAGAAATCTTCTCTACCTTATGTGCTGGGGGAACATTAGTCTTAATTCCCGACGATATCAGACGAGATGCAGTTGCTTTATTAAAGTTACTTGCTTCCCAAGGAATTGAAAGATTATTTTTACCTTTTGTTGCTTTACAACAGTTAGCTGAAGTTAGTGCTAGTAGTGATGATTTACCCATAAGTTTACAGGAAATTATTACTGCGGGGGAACAGTTGCAAATGACAACTGCTCTGACTAACTTTTTGAAAAGGGTTCCTAATTGTACGCTACAAAATCAATACGGACCATCAGAAACTCATGTTGTCACAGCTTTTACCTTAAAAGGTTTAGTTGAAAATTGTCCAGCCCTTCCTCCCATTGGTCGTCCCATTGCCAATACACAAATATACATTCTCGATTCTCATCATCAACCGGTATCCATTGGAGTTCCAGGAGAACTATATCTTGGGGGTATTGGTTTAGCTAGAGAATATCTCAACCGCTCAGATTTAACCGATCAAAAGTTTATTCCCAATCTCTTTAGTGATGGTTCTGAGGAACGATTATACAAAACTGGTGACTTAGCACGTTATTTACCCGATGGTAATATTGAATTCCTGGGAAGAAGTGATAATCAAGTAAAAATACGAGGTTTTCGGATCGAAATAGGAGAAATTGAAACTGCGATCGCTGCACATCCAGAAGTCTCGGAAGCAGTAGTTATTGTTCGAGAAGATATTCCAGGTAAAAAGCGTTTAGTTGCATATGTGGTAAACAAATTTGCTCCACAAAATCACTCGTCAATTCAAAAACAGTTACGGGACTTTCTCAAACAGAAATTACCCGAATACATGATACCGAGTGCTTTTGTATTTTTGGATGCTTTACCTCTGACTCCCAGCGGTAAAATAAATCGTCGTGCATTACCTACTCCTTCCCTCACTCAGGAATCAGAGAGTTTTGTTCCACCTCGTACTGCTACAGAAGCTACTTTAGTCAAAATATGGCAAGAAGTTTTAGGGTTAGAGCAAGTAAGTATTCACGATAATTTCTTTGAATGCGGAGGACATTCCTTACTTGCAACCCAAGTAATTTCCCGGTTACGCCAAAATTGGAAAATAGAATTACCTTTACGTAGTTTGTTTGCAGAACCTACTATAGCTGAGCTTGCTAGTAGTATTGACATTTTACTTTTAACAGCGCAAAAACTAACAGAAAACCAAGAAGAACGGGAAGAGATTGAACTATGAAAACTATTGAAGAATTTTTGTTAGATATTTCCCGTTTAGATATTAAATTATGGGCTGAATCAGGTCGTTTGCGCTGTAATGCTCCTAAAGGAACTCTAACATCAGAAATACGAGCTAATCTATCCGAGCGTAAATCAGAAATTATTGATTTTCTGGAACGAATTGAGGTTAATTTAAACTCTAGTTTGGAGTCTATTAGTCCGGTTTCTCGAAACCAAGATTTACCTTTATCTTTTGCACAACAGCGATTATGGTTTCTCTATCAGTTAGAAGGGGAAAATAGCACCTACAATTTACCTCTAACTCTAGAAATTACTGGAAATCTTAATATTACAGCCCTAGAACAAGCAATTAGAGAAATTCTCCAACGTCATGAAATTCTGCGTACCCATATTGTTATAGTTAACGAGCAACCCATACAGGTAATTAACCCGAAAATCAATTTCAATCTACCATTAACTAACTTACAGAGTTTACCCTCTGCTTCAAAATTAACCACGGTCAAACAATTAGCAACACAAGAAGGAGACAAACCATTTGAGCTTATTAAAGGTAGTTTGGTGCGTTTTCATCTGTGGAAATTAAGCGAACAATCCCATGTGTTGCTGATAAATATGCACCATATCGTTTCTGACGGTTGGTCGATGGGAATTTTTATCCAAGAGTTATCGGCTTTCTATCAAAGCTTGATTTCTGAGAACGTCTCTCATAATGTCTCTACAGTTTTACCGGAATTACCTATACATTATGGGGATTTTGCAGTTTGGCAGCAACAGTATCTACAAGGTGAAATTCTAGAAAAACAACTGAACTATTGGAAACAACAGTTAGCCGACGCTCCACCGTTATTAGAACTACCTACAGATAATGCCCGTCCAGCAGTTCAAAGTTTTCGCGGTGGTGTTATAGAATTTGAATTAAATTCAGATTTATCTACAAAGCTGAAAACTCTCAGTCAAAAGTCAGGAGCTACGCTCTTCATGACCATGTTGGCGGCTTTTGTAACTTTACTATTTCGCTACAGCGGTCAGGATGATATTTGTATCGGTTCTCCTGTTGCTAACCGTAACCGTAAAGAAATAGAGCCATTAATTGGCTTTTTTGTCAATACTTTGGTGTTGCGGTTTCAGCTAGGAGAAAATCCCACTTTTTCTGATTTACTCAATCAAGTTGGGAAGGTGGCTACGGATGCTCAAACTCATCAAGATGTACCTTTTGAGCAAGTAGTAGAGGAATTAAAGCCAGAAAGAAATCTTAGTTATAGTCCTCTATTTCAGGTTTTATTTGATTTACAGTATGACTCAATGGATCAACTAAACTTTCCTGGTTTAACTGTAAATCCTTTACAAACGGAAATTATCACCTCAAAATTTGATTTAAGTTTAGTAATAGAAGATAAAGGAAATTGTCTGAGAGGTTGGTGGGAATATAGTAGCGATTTATTTAATGTAGATACTATTAACAGAATGACCGGTCATTTTCAGACCTTATTAACAGCTATTGTTGAAAATCCTCAAGCACCAATCGGTAATTTACCATTACTAACACAAACAGAGCAGCATCAATTATTAATTGAATGGAATTCTACTTCTGGTGACTTTCCTGACGATAAATGTATTCACGAGTTGTTTGAGTCACAGGTAAAACGTACTCCTAAAACTATAGCGCTAGAGTTTGGTTGTGAAACCCTTACTTACGAACAATTGAATAGTCGTGCAAATCAGCTAGCTAATTATTTAATCGCTTTGGGTGTCAAACCAGATATGTTAGTTGGTTTGTGTGTAGAGCGTTCCGTAGACATGATAGTGGGATTATTGGGGATATTAAAAGCCGGTGGTGCTTATTTACCCCTTGACCCCAAATATCCTCCAGAACGTTTAGCTCATATGGTGGATGACTCTGGGGTATCGGTATTACTCACTCAGGAAAAATTAGTAAATTTATTACCTGAAAGTGGTGCTAAAGTAATTTGCTTGGATACAGACGCAAAATCTGGAGACGTTACATCTGGAGACGTTACATCTGGAGACGTTACATCTGGAGACGTTACATGTAACGTCTCTACATCAGTGACAGAGGTAAAACCACATAACTTAGCTTATATTATTTACACCTCTGGTTCTACGGGAAAACCGAAAGGGGTAATGATTTCCCATCGAAGCGTAGTTAACCACTCAACCAGCGCGATCGCAGAATATGGTTTAACCAATAATGACAGAGTATTGCAATTTGCTTCCTTTAGTTTTGATGTTGCTGCTGAAGAAATCTTCCCCACCTTGTTAAGTGGTGGAACCTTGGTAATGAGACCTGTAGAAATTTTCAGTTCTTTTGCTGATTTTTCCAGATTCATCGAGCAAAAAAACTTAACCGTTCTCAACCTACCAACACCATACTGGCAAGAGTGGGTTTTGGAAATATCTCAAGGTAAATCCAAGGTACCAAATCAGTTACGTTTGTTAGTTACGGGTAGCGAACGGGTTTTACCAGAAAGACTAGCTTTATGGCAGCAATTGGTTGGGGATAGGGTAATGTGGGTAAATGCTTACGGTCCCACAGAAGCCACTATTACAGCTACAGTCTATAAACCACAAAGATTATCAAACCATAGCTATACTAATTCCGTATCTATTGGTCGTCCCATAGGGAATACACAGACTTATATTTTGGATAAACATCTCCAACCAGTTCCCATTGGTGTACCTGGAGAATTACATATCGGTGGTGTGGGTTTATCATCCGGTTATCTAAATCTTCCAGAATTAACCGAACAGAAATTTATTGTAAATCCGTTTGACAAGTCAAAATTAGAAGAGAAACAAGAGCAATTAGCAATTTCCAAACTGTACAAAACAGGAGATAAAGCACGTTATTTACCAGATGGTAATATCGAATTTTTAGGTAGAATTGACAATCAAGTTAAAATTCGCGGTTTTCGGATTGAATTAGGAGAAATTGAAACATTATTAGCTGAAAATTCTTTGGTACGAGCATCAGCAGTAATTGTTAGAGAAGACCAACCGGGAAACAAACAGATTGTCGCTTATATTGTCCCAAATAATCAACCCTCAATCCAAAATCAAATCAGGGATTTCCTCAAACAAAAATTACCCGATTACATGGTTCCTTCAATATTTGTAATCCTGGAGGAACTACCTTTAACACCCAATGGTAAAGTAAATCGTCGCGCTCTCCCAATACCATCTATTTCTCCATTAGATAATGTGGTTAATCCTCGTACCGACACAGAAACAACTATAGCCGAAATCTGGAGTGATATTTTAGGTATTAAAGTTAGGAGCATACACGACAATTTCTTTGAATTGGGAGGACATTCCCTACGTGCTACTCAAGTGATATCTCGGTTACGAGAAACTAGGAAATTAGACTTACCTCTACGTTACTTATTTGAAGAACCAACTATTGCAGGATTAGCAGAATTAATAGATAAAAATATCGGACAAAATAATTCTGCCAAAATGACTATAAATGCAGAAGAAGATTTTCGTAAAGATGCTGTATTAGACCCCAATATTCAACCCCAAAAATTAGCTTTTAATTATATCAGTCAACCACAAAATATCTTATTAACTGGTGCAACTGGTTTTGTCGGAGCTTATTTATTACATGAATTACTAGAGACAACAAAAGCTAATATATATTGTCTTGTCCGCGCTCAAAATCTAGAACAAGCTACACAAAAATTAGAAAATAAATTGAAACATTATGGTGTATGGGATGTAAGTAAAAATAACAGAATTATTCCCATCGTAGGAGACTTATCAACCCAACTTTTGGGACTTTCTCCATCACAGTTTCAACATTTAGCGAATCAAATTGATATTATCTATCACAATGGTGCGTGGATAAATACAATTTATCCTTACTCCGTCCTTAAACCCAGCAACGTTTTAGGAACTCAAGAAATCCTCAGATTAGCCAGCAAAATTAAGCTCAAACCCGTACATTATATTTCCACCACCTCAGTTTTTTCACCCATTGCTTATGCTCAAAACAAATGTATTTTAGAATCAGACCCATTAGATAAAACAGAAGGTCTTGAAAATGGATACTGTCAAAGTAAATGGGTAGCTGAAAAATTAGTCATGGAAGCACGAGAAAGAGGACTTCCAGTTAGTATCTATAGATTAGCAAGAGTCACAGGACACAGCCAAACTGGTATTTGTAACACAGATGACTTGTTTTGTAGACTAATTAAAGGTTGTATACAAATGGGAATTGCACCCCAGATGGATGGTGTTGTAGATAACTTAACACCTGTTGATTTTGTAAGTAAGGCAATTATCCATTTATCACAGCAAAAAGAAACTTTAGGAAAAGCATTTCACTTGCTAAACCCCCGTTCTACCTCAATGAACGAACTATTTAAATTGATTCCTACTTTAGGCTACCCCCTAGAACAAGTTCCCTATCAAAAGTGGTTAGAGCAACTTATAAAAGAGTCACAATTAGATTCAGATAATGTTCTCAAACCATTGCTATCTATATATTCTCAGAACACCAGCGAGTCAACAGAATCAATATCAGAACCAGAATTTGACCTGACAAATACCCATCAAGGTTTAGCAGTTACAGATATTATTTGTCCTGCAATGGAACAAGCATTACTGGAAATATATTTTTCTTACTTTATCAACAGTAGTTATTTAACTGCTCCATCAAATAAACTCACAACAATTATGAGGTGAGAAGTAATGAGTAATAAGTAACAAGTAAGGAATATAGGACTTACAAAAAAGGCAGTCGGCGTGATGGGCAGAGGGCAGCTATGTTGGAAGTATTAATTAAAACTATGTCCTATCGGACACGCTGCGCTAACAGTTCTGAGTTTAAAGCATGTCCTCCGGACACGCAATACCTACGGTACGCTATCGCTAGGCGCTAACAGTAAAAAATAAAACAATATTTGAGACGCGCAGCGCGTACCGCAAGGTCGTCCCGGAGGGACTTAAAATATTCATGTCCTTATTTCAATAGAGACGCTTTTAAGCGTGGGTTCCATCACGCCGAATGCCTCCAACATATCTGCCTTCTGAAACAACCGGCACATTCTTCTTGTAGGGTGCTGTGACACTTCGATTGATTATAAACGAAAAATACCACTTTTCGTGTCACGCACCATTCGAGTCTTGTGATAAATGCTAACAACTAACAATTAAGAACTAATAAATAAGAAATGATAGAAATTAGAGAAAAATCACCGATACAAACAGCGCTATCAGTTCTCGAAGAAATGAGAATTTTTATCCTCATTTGGTTCGGACAAATTGTTTCTGTAACAGGTTCTGGGTTAACCAATTTTGCTCTCGATATCTGGGTTTATCAAAAAACTGGTTCGGTTACTCAGTTTGCACTTTTAATACTTTTTAATACCCTTCCTTTTGTGCTGATTTCTCCCATTGCTGGAGTATTAGCTGACCGTTTCAGTCGTCGTTGGTTAATGATTCTTAGTGACTTATGTGCGGGTTTATGTACCTTAACCATCGCATTGCTGTATATTAGCGGTAATTTAGAAATTTGGCATATTTATGTTACTACTGCCCTCAGTAATGCTTTCCTAGGTATCCAATGGCCTACTTATAATGCTTCTGTCACTCTATTAGTACCAGAAAAACATCTCGGTCGTGCCAATGGTATGAACCAGTTAGCTGATGGCTTTGCTCGACTGGTTGCTCCTATTCTCGCAGCTACAATACTAAGTATTATCCATCTTGAGGGCATTATCTTCATCGATTTCTCTACGATGCTTTTTGCTCAAATCTTCCTAGTAATACTTCCATTCCCAGAAATTCACAATAACCGCGAAAACACCCAAGAAATCGAAAAATCAGAAAAAATTTCGTTTCTAGAAGAAATTTCCCAAGGGTTTAGTTATTTACGTCAACGTCCTGGATTACTAGCAGTATTACTGTTCACCATTATCATCAACTACCTTGTAGGAGTATTTGACGTTGTTGTCATACCCCTAGCTTTATCATTTAGCTCAGTAGTCATTACCGGCACAATTTTTTCTATCACTTGTTCTGGTATTGTAATTGGTGGTGTAGTCACCAGTATTTGGGGTAAATGGCAAAGTTATATTCAAACAATATTTATCAGCACTATTTTGGCAGGATTATTTATTCTAATTGCTGGTTTACAACCGAACCTATACCTGTTTAGCGCTTTTGGCTTTCTCTTCTTCCTCACAGTACCTGTTATTAATAGTTCTACTTTCGCAATTTTGCAAAAGAAAGTTAACGTTGATATTCAAGGAAGAATCTTTGCTTTACAAGGAGCAATTGCTACTACCTGCTTGTCCCTTGGTTACGTCAGCGCTGGTTTCTTAACCGACCATGTTTTTGAACCTCTAATGACATCCAACAGTCAAGTAGCTACTACCATCGGACAAATTATTGGTACTGGAGATGGTCGTGGTATAGGACTTTTATTAATTATCATCGGATTTCTAGTCATCTCACTCACCTCAATTGCTTACCTCTACCCGAAGCTAAGACTTGTGGAACGGGAACTACCCGATGTTATTTCAACATGAGTTCGACTAGTTTTTTGACAAGGGAATCCTACACGCTAATCACAATTGACTAGCGTTAAATAAAATGAGCAAAGTAAATTCACGTTCTTAACTAGCTTTCTTCACCCAACCACGCATAAAAGCTTGGTATCATTTGCTCCAAATTACGTAACTCACCTTCAGCAACTTCCTCCAACAGCAGCACAGCACACCACCGTCGTTCGGAAGTCCAAGAGCATATAGTGGCTTTTACCGCTTCCACACCCCCAACAATCGCTTCCCTCAGCATTTGAAGACTGGTTTGAATCGGAGTACTGTCCCCATCATTGGGTTCCAAATCCCCGCTGACTTCATATATAGGAGAGGAATTATCAATTTTCTCCAAATTCACCCCATTATTCCTGGTAGTATCCACCCCTCCCAATGGGGAATTCCCTATACCATTAGGGGGGGGGGTGGATACGGGGTCTGGTGGAGGCGAAATCCCGTACTGTGCTTCCCTTCCAGCCTGATATCGTCGTTGGTCTTCCGCTTCTTGACGCGCTCGCTCTTCTTTGCGTTTACGTTTAAGCTGACGATGCTTAATTACGAGCAGCGCAAATTGCAATTTCTCCTCTTCTAAAAAGTGATGTTTGACTTGCTTACCCCTTGCACCAGGTTTGTCGTTAATCAGCTTTAACCCCAACTGTCTAACCAACCACTCCAACAACCATATTGGCTCGCAATCAGCAGGAACGGTAAAGCCAAGGATGGCTTTTATATGCTTGCTCATTTGTTCGGCAAGTTTGGTCATCCGTAATAGTTCTGGGTCTTTGGCTGTAATTCTTTCTCCATTTATTAAACGTTTGAGTATTTTATGCAGCCCCAGGAAGAACCGAGCCTGCCACTTCGCTGAATAATTACCCCAATCCATACACAACGGATAATGTAAGCGTTCTGCATGGTCTTTCTCGGTGACAATTTTTGGCGGTGCTGGGTGTTGTCTTCCCGTTCTTTCATCAGTGATTACACCATCCGTTTCAGATAAAATTGCTTCCAAATTAATGATTGACTTAATTAACTTGC
Source organism: Cyanobacteria bacterium J06633_8 (assembly GCA_039820645.1). GTDB lineage: Bacteria > Cyanobacteriota > Cyanobacteriia > Cyanobacteriales > Nostocaceae > Rivularia. The sequence goes on from JBCBPQ010000116.1 coordinate 20,010, forward strand.
CCTTGTCATCTATGGCTACTAACTCCTCAGTGATTTCCATCCCGTAAGCTTCTTTGATGCGGAATTTCTCGCACTCCAGCATTTCTTCGGGATTGAGATAATCCTTGCTCCTGTAGCTGCGGTATTCGCTTGCAGAAATGTCCCTGGCTTTGGCAACACCAGTGTTATATGCAACATCTAACGCAGCTGCGGCATCTTTTAGGCGTTCTGCGGTTTCAAAATCATCCTCCGCCCCCATTGGGATAATTTGATTGCCCATTTCCGTCAACAACTCGCGTAAATCGGTACGCAGGTTGTTCATTGACTGATTTCGTTTGGCTTCAATTTGACAATATGCTTCCAAAGCCCAATCTTTTTCTGCACCGCGCTTACCCGTTTTCCGGTCAATGCGGATGAGAAACGCGGTCAATTCATTGGTTTGCAGCAACCGCTCTTTGATTTTCTTGGCATTAGTATCTTTGTACCCAAAAGGAGGTCTGGGAGCGACCCAAACGTGAAATGGAACCTTGGGACGATAGCGGTAAAGTTGTTGGGCGCATTCGGTAGCAGTTTGAGAAACCCCATGAAATGCCCCGTAAACCACATCAAAATGGTAATTAGGTATATCGACCCCCGTACCCAAGCTAGGAGACGCTAGAAGGGCATCTACGTCCGTTATAGAGTTCGTTATGTCTTTGATGAAGGCAACATTTTCTTTACTACCGGAATTATCCGAGTGAATTGACCAGATGCGTAGAGGGGATTTTTTGGGAGCAGGGGGAGCAGGGGAGGCAGGGGGAGCGGAGGAAGAAATTGCTTCCCCATCTTCGGATACTTTCCCGTCTGCCGGAACTACTGAAACTCCATCCGATAGAGTTGCGTACTCCTGAGAGATTTGGTAACGCACGTTAGGGGTGAGATTTTTTTCAGTTGAACTTGCTTTCTCAACCGCAGAAGCTCTCAAA
>JBCBPQ010000117.1:0-20881 GCA_039820645.1 Cyanobacteria bacterium J06633_8
ACTGATAACTGATAACTGCTCACTGTTAACTGTTCACTGTTAACTGATTGACTTCACAAATGTCTCCAATCTATCCATGCCTTTTTCAATTGTTGCCATATCGGTAGCGTAAGATAAACGGATATTGTTATCGGCACCGAAGGCTACACCGGGAATTACTGCAACTTGATGCTCTTCTAATAAAGTTTTGCAGAAATCTAAAGATTTTAAGCCAGTTTGACTAATGTCGGGAAATAAATAAAATGCACCATCGGGTTGAGCGCAACTTAAACCGGGAATAGCGTTGATTCTTTCCAACATGACTTTGCGACGTTTCGCGAAAGCTTGACGCATCTCCTCAACGCAATCTTGCGACTCTGACAAAGCTGCTATGGCACCATATTGAGCAAAGGTACAAACATTCGATGTACTATGCCCTTGAACGGTAGTTGCTGCTTTAATCAACTCCACGGGTGCTGCTAAATAACCCAAACGCCAACCCGTCATTGAGTAACCTTTAGCAAAACCGTTACTAACAATGGTACGAGCAAAAATTTCGTCGTTTAAAGAGCCAATACTCAGATGCTTTGCACCGTCGTAAAGGATTTTTTCATAAATCTCGTCGGAAACGACTAAAATATCTTTCTCAACAATAACTTCTGCTAAAGCTTTAATTTCTTCGGGTGTGTACACCATCCCCGTAGGATTAGATGGTGAATTCAAAACGAATAATTTAGTCTTGGAAGTAATTGCACTTCTTAAGATTTCTGGTTTAATTTTATACCCATTTTTTTCATCAGTCATGACAATTACTGGATTGCCACCAACTAACTTAACCATTTCTGGGTAGCTCACCCAGTAAGGTGCGGGGATAATTACCTCATCGCCAGGTTCAATCAAAGCCTGCATCAAATTAAACAGAGAATGCTTGCCACCATTAGTAACAATGATGTTCTCTGCTTGATAATCCAGATTGTTTTCCCTTCGCAATTTATCGGCGATAGCCTGCCTTAATTTGGGTTCCCCCGACGCAGGACCATATTTTGTCTTACCTTCATCTAACGCCTTCTTTGCAGCAGCTTTAACATGGGCTGGCGAATTAAAATCCGGCTCCCCAGCGCTAAAACTACAAACATCAATACCTTCCGCCTTCATCGCTTTCGCTTTCGCGGCGATCGCCAAAGTTAGAGAAGGCGATACCTGACTAATTCTTGCTGCCAGCTTCATCATGACTTCGCATTTCTTTGTTCTTTAAGAATATCCCATTATTCCTTAGTTAGCAGCTATGAGTTAGGAGTTTAGAGTTAGGATCTCCTTGTATACTCATTTTCAATGTTAGATGAATCACAAAAATGGGAAATCTAAAGATATGGCTAGTCAATTGGGGATAAAGTGCTACCTAAATTTTTTAACTATCTGGTTGTAGACAAAAAAAATATCAGCCAATATTCGGGAGATTTCTACCGTTTTGTTACTCAGCGCCCATCGCGAACTATCAAAACAACAGCAGTTTTAACTATATTATTATTTCTACCTCAGATTATATTAACTTGGCGAGCTTATATAAAATTTCAAAATCTAACTGCATACGAATTAAGAATTCAAGCTCTCAATGATGAAATTATCTATCTAGATGAAGTATTAACAATGTCAGCCCAGATGAATGCTGCTACAGGCAATCGTATGTGGGAGAAAAGATACCGAAATTTTGAGCCAAAGTTAGATACGGCTATCAAAAAATCAATTGAATTAGCACCTAAAATTTATTCTGGCGAGAATGCGGAAAAAACCAATAGTGCAAATCAAAAATTGGTAAAAATGGAATACCAATCTTTCGATTTTGTTAAAAATGGAAAAAAGGAATTAGCTCAAGCCCTGTTATCAAGCGATCGATATAAATTGGAGAAAATAAAATATCATGATGGAGTAGAAAAAATAAATCTTGCTATCGTCAAACAAGTTAAAGGCAAAGTTACAAGATATCGCAAACAACTATTACTTACAAGCATGTTTGCGTTTTTCAGCTTAGTAATGTTAATACCGGCATGGCTGATAGTATTGCAGTTACTCAATGAATATTTAAAACAGCGCCAAATTGCTAGAAAAGCTTTAGAAAAAACTAACCAAGAACTTGAAGTAAGAGTACAACAGAGAACGCAAGAATTAATTGATAAAAATAATCAGCTTCAAGATACCCTACAAACACTTCAGGATACTCAAATACAGCTTATTCACACAGAAAAAATGTCTGGTTTAGGTCAATTAGTTGGGGGTGTAGCTCATGAAATTAACAATCCCGTCACATTCATTGATGGAAATATTGTGTTTGTACAGCAATATACTGAAGATTTTTTTAAGATATTAGAACTTTATCAAAAATACTTTCCGAATCCGCCAGTAGAGATTAACAATGAAATGGAAGCAGTCGAGTTTGATTTTATAAAAGAAGATATTTTCAGAATTTATAAATCAATGGAAGTTGGAACCCAGCGCATTCGAGATATTGTATTATCTCTACGAAACTTTTCTCGATTAGATGAAGCTGATTTCAAAAAGGTAGATATTCATGAAGGTATTGATAGTACTTTATTAATTTTGCAAAATCGATTGCAATTAAAAGCAAATTCACCAGAGATAATTCTTGTTAAAGAGTATAATCAACTTCCATTAATTGCATGTTATCCCAGTCAGTTAAATCAAGCTTTAATAAATATCCTTTCTAATGCAATCGATGCTATAGAAAAAAAATTGGATAACAATCAAAATAAATCATTTATTCCACAAATTGTTATAAGTACAGATTTATCTGCAAACAATCATGCAATAATTCGGATTGCTGATAATGGTTGTGGAATTACAGAAAAAGTAAATTCCAAAATATTTGACCCATTTTTTACTACCAAAATAGTTGGTGAAGGTACCGGATTAGGTTTATCTATCGCCTATAAAATTATAGTTTCAAAGCACAACGGTAAGTTATTTTGTAATTCGGAATTGGGCAAAGGAGCAGAATTTATTATTGAAATACCTGTGAATTCATAGATGATAATAATTAATCTTGAAACATATAGCAATTCTCAATAAGAAGGTAAGTATTCTAGGATGCGTGAAAATATTCAAAAATCAACCCATTCCTAAAAAAGCTTTTAGCTTCACGCTCCAAGTATTGTGATGAAAATATCCTAATTTATAGAGGTTTTGACTTATTTAACTGGGAAAGTTAACTTACCAGACTACTAGAGTCAATTTTGTATTGTAATCAAGTGAGAATAACGAGATAGCAACATTTTTATCGTAAATTTATATTCGTGTTAGTAAAAAAAATCATAGTAAATATACTAATAATTATTTTTGATTAAGAAATAAAATATTTCTGAAATTAGCAATATATCTTCATTCTGCAAATATTATTAGTTTGTATTGAAAAAAATATCTTTTTCAGATTATAAAAAAAACATTTTTGCTGTAGAAAAAACACGGATGAATAAACACTTAGTCTATCAATATAATTTATTTTGTAATATTGAATGCAGCCAGGTTACAAATGTCTATTCAACTCAAAAACGAATTAAATAACCTAAGTAAAAATAATCAAACACTTAATAGTGCTTATCAGAAATTACCTGGAGATTCACCATCAAAAATACCATTTTTGATTTGGTTATTAGAAAATCCCGATAGTCCTTTACCCTTTGCAGGAAAAATAGACCTTTACAGACACGATTGCTTGCATCTGCTACTAGAAAAAAACTTTTCTTTAGATGATGAAGCTTTTGTCGTCGGTTTTACAATGGGTAACGATTTACAAACTAATTGGCTTCATATAGTTTTATTTAAATTTATATCAAACAAATTTTATCCAGTCAGCTTTAGATTTAATTTGCAGCATTTGGCAGTATTTGATTTAGGTTATCTATATGGTAGAAAAGTTGCAACAAAGAATATTAATAAAATAGATTTTCAGGCATATAAATATACAAGCATTGCAGAAATTAGAAAACAATTAGGTATTGACATTTATGCTCTTGAGCTTATGAGTGCAACTCAAAATCTATTAACAAAAGTGTCTCCTCAGTCAGAAAACATCTGAACTGCATAAATTCGTCCATCAGCACCAGCAGCAACACCGTAGCCAAATTTTTTATATTTTGGTGTGAGCATATTGGCGCGGTGTGAGTTGCTGTACATCCAACCACGCTGCCATTTTTCAACTTCACCGTAAGTCAGCCCTAAGCCTTTAGTACTGCCTTTAGCTATATTTTCACCTACTCCCAATAAAGGATTTCCACCAACTATTAGATAACGTTGACGGGGAGTTTTTCCTTCGGGAGACAAATGATCGAAGTATCGTCTCGACAGCATATCTTCTGCATGAAGCAGCGCTGCTTGGGAAAGCAATTTATCTTCTTGCAAGGAGGATAAATTATTTATATTACGATCTCTATTCACAAGTTGCAGTGCAAACTTCCTAACTTCTGGTAAAGTACGCATTTGTTCTGCATTTAAAACTGTTATTTTGCATTCACCTATTTTCCAATCATTACCGCCGTTACCGTTGTAACAATGTTGAAATAATCCTAATGGTGAAAGTTCAGTCCAAAAGTAATTAAAGTCTATAGGATGTCCACTTTGTGCTTGTCTTATAAAATATGAAATTGGTCTAAATGTCAAAAGTAATGTAAATAGCAGTATATATTTCCACCACGCCCCTGTTTTATTTTCTGTTTTCATCATTTTGATATAAAAAATAGCGATCTTTAAGTACTTATGCACAATCATTTACGTTATTTTTCGCTGCGTGAAACAATCTCCCTTTCGAGCAGCTACTTATATATCGGTAATATTGCTGCCAAATATCAAGTACAGTTACAAAACTTTATGAATCGCATTTATACAGTATTAATAATAAGAACGCATCGTGCAAGCATAGCAACTTACATCTAATAAAAACGAACTTTCAACCCCCGAGATGAAGCCTTAAAAACTCGCTGGCTTATTGTAGAGAGATAGCGCTCTTCAACACGAATTAATTTGTTTTAAAGCCTGCCCCTGCATTTTACGGAGCATTCAAAACCCCTGCATTTTACGGAAATTGTAACCCTAACTCTTAACTATCTCTTATTAATTATTAATGTAAAAATACTTACTAAAAATAAAATATTCCCACGGATATAGGGCACAAGTAAAAAATAATGCTTATACTCTAAAACATTGGGAATATTTTGTACTCAGTGCCTAGCAAGGCTTATGGGTAGTTCAAAATATAAATCAATACGTATAAATCAGTACTAAAGACCTAGTTACGCGAATCAATAAACTGCTTCAAAGTATTTATTCGTAAGGAATTCCGGAAATCGAAGGTATTGTACGAAAACCTAATTAATGGAGTGACAAAGTAACCAGCTCATGACCAACTACATGATTGGAAAGGTACTGCAAGAGCGTTACCAAATTGTCCAAAGCCTAGGTGCAGGGGTATTTGGACAGACATACATCTCAGTAGATATAGAAAACCCCAAGCATCCCAAATGCGTTGTTAAACAACTCAAGGTTACAAGTTTGCAGCCGAGTTTTTTACAAGATTTGAGATTACGTTTTCTTACAGAGACTCGTACTCTCAAGCTTTTGGGGCACCACAAGCAAATTCCTCAATTAATTTCTTGTTTTGAAGAAAACGAGCGTTTCTATTTAGTACAAGAATTTATTGAAGGGCATTCCCTAAGTGCGGAATTGCCAGTAAATAAAAATCCAAGTTATTTTTGGAGTGAAAATGGCGTTATTGGGTTCTTGAAAGATGTTTTAGGCATTTTGCAATACGTTCATTCTCAAGGAGTGATTCATTGCGATATTAAACCAGAAAATCTAATTCGACGTACTAGAGATGGAAAATTAGTATTAATTGATTTCGGCTCTATTCAACCAGTTGATTTTGGAACAGAGGAAGTATTACCTATTTATTCGATTCCCGTTACATCATTAGGTTATATACCTCCAGAACAATTTATTGGACAAACCCAAATCAATAGTGATATTTATGCTTTGGGAATGATTGCCATTCAGGCATTAACTGGTTTAACACCACTTCAATTAAAAAAAAATCCATCAAATAATCAAGTATTATGGCGCAGTAAAGATACCCCAGTCAGCGATTACCTAGCCGCTGTCATTGGTAAAATGGTTCGCTACAACCATAAAGAACGTTTTCAAACAGCTTCAGATGTAGTGCAAGCACTGAAACAAATTCCAGCACAGCCAGCTTCCCAAATTATTGATGCTCAGTATACCGTTTATTCAGATTCTGTAAAAAATAACGAGTATATAACAAGTAGCCAAATATCAGAAAAAACATCCAATTCAAACCCATCTCCTTTATTAACAGGAATGAAAGTTGGGTTAGCAGCAAATTCGATGATTATCGGATTTGGAGCTTATTCCTTAGTAAATCATTCTCCAGAATCTTCTGAAAATCAAAAATTATCCGTCGCCCAAAAAGAATTTCAATCTGGGGATTTACAAAGTGCAATAGCTTTAGCAAAATCGATTCCTTCCCACAGCAACGTTTACCCAGAAGCTCAAGCAACAATCAGCGAATGGGAGCAAGAATGGCAAATTGCAGCCGATAAATACGAAGAAGCTAAATTAGCTCTCGAAGACAATCGGTGGACAGATGTTTTTCTCCATACGGCTGAAATTCCTGATATTGCATATTGGAAAACCAGAACTGATGCATTAGTTGAGCAAGCACGGGCTTATATTGAAATTCAGAAAGACGAATATCTCACAAAAGCCTACGAAAAAGCAGCAGAGAAAGACTTTACAACAGCTCTACATTATCTGCGTCAAATTCCCAAACAATCTTCCGCCGCTGAATTAATCCAGCAAAAATTAGCAGAATACGAAGAAAAACAGATTGTGAGAGCAACTTACCTTTTACAACAAGCTTATAACCAAGCCCAATTAGGTAAGTTTGATGCTGCAATTGATTATTTACAACAAGTTCCATTAGGAACACCAGCTTACCCTACAGCCCAAGTAAAACTTGCCGAATACAATAGCAAAAAGCGGTTTATCGCTAAAATAAACAAACCCGCTGCATCGGAAACCAAGCCTACTATCAACAATCCAGACTCATTTATTCGTACCAAAACTTCTACTAGAATTCAAGATTTTCAAATAGGAACTTATCTACATGAAATTAATATTCAGTAATTTGTAATTGCTAATTGGTAATGGATAATATATTTAGTCATTAGCTCGAATTCTTAGGAGCTATGGGAGGGAGATTTTTTTAATTCAAAAATTTAGACAAATATGCAAGGGTTGAGATGATTCTTAACCTTTATTTTTTGGTTTTTAAGTACATTTTGATACCTCACCCCGCTCTTTGGAGAGGGGAAAGGAGTGAGTTTACGGTATAATTAACAACTAAGTCAAGCTCTACACATGTCCCATCGCTTCAATTGCTGCTTGTAGCGCGATCGCAACATGAGTCCAATGAGTTCCCCCCTGACAATAAGCTACAAATGGTTCCCTTAATGGTCCATCTGCCGAAAATTCCGAGGTACTACCTTCAATAAATGTCCCCCCAGCCATGACTACTTTGCTTTCGTATCCCGGCATTTCCTCGGGAATGGGATTGAGATAAGAGCCAATGGGAGAACTCTGTTGTATCGCTTTACAGAAGGCAATTAACTTTTCTGCCGAACCTAGTTTAATTGCTTGAATTACATCACCGCGAGGAGCAAAAGGTTTCGGGTTGACTGGATATCCCAACTTATCAAAAACATAACCAGTAAGATGGGTGCCCTTCATCGCTTCTCCTACCATTTGTGGAGCTAAGAATAAACCCTGGAACAATAAGCGGAGTTGGTCAAATGTAGCACCACCTTCTTTACCTATACCCGGAGCCGTTAAGCGACAAGCAGCAGCTTCAACTAAATCTTCTCTTCCCGCAATATAACCCCCAGCATTAACGATAGTTCCCCCCGGATTTTTGATTAAAGAACCGGCAATTAAATCGGCACCAACATGGGTAGGTTCTTGAGTATCAATAAATTCACCGTAGCAGTTATCTACAAAACAAACCGTGTTCGGATTTTGCTCCTTGACTATACGAACAATTTTCTCTATGTCGGCAATTGAGAGACTAGAGCGCCAGGAATAACCGCAAGAGCGTTGTATTAATACTAAACGAGTCTTATCCTCTATCCCATGACTTAAGGCTTGCCAATCTACCGTTCCTTCCGCAGTGAGATTCAATTGACGATAGGTTGTACCAAACTCAATTAGTGAACCTTGATTTTTACCTCGTAAACCAATAACTTCCTCAAGAGTATCGTAAGGTGCCCCCGCAACTGCCAAAATTTCATCACCCGGACGCAAAACGCCAAACAAAGCACAAGCAATTGCATGAGTACCCGAAACAAACTGTACCCTGACAACCGCCGCTTGCGACCCCATTATTTGGGCGAAAACCTTATCCAAAGTTTCCCTGCCCAAATCATCATGACCGTATCCGCTAACACCTGCGAAATGGTGCGCGCCTACACTATGATGACGAAAGGCAGTTAGTACTCGTTGAAGATTTTGCTTGACCTTGTGGTCAATTCCAGAAAAAATCGTTAACAGTGCTTGCTCTGCTTCTTGCAGCTGTTCCAAGCTGTTCATTAGTAAAACCGTTCTCAAAAAATAATTATGCGGATTGTGGCGCTATAGGCGCTACGCTTTGCGTGGTTTTCACGCAAAAAGCCCTGAAATGGGCATAACGGACGCGCAGATTAGGCTAAACAATTCTATTCAGGTTACCGCATGACAATTGCTACATCAACAGATAAAGGACCATTAAATTGGTTGCACATTTCATTTTTCGTAGGTTTGCATTTTGGAATATTGCTTGCACCATTCCCTGCTTTTTTTAACTGGAAAGCGGTTGGTGTCGCTTTATTTTTATATTGGTTTACTGGCGGTTTGGGTATTACTTTAGGATTTCACCGTCTTATTACTCACCGCAGTTTTAAAACTCCTAAATGGTTGGAATATTTCCTTGCATTTTGCGGCACACTTGCTTGTCAAGGTGGTCCGATTGCATGGGTGGGAATGCATCGCATCCACCACTTACATTCCGATCAACCATTAGATCCTCACGATTCCAATAAAGGATTTTTCTGGAGTCATATAGGTTGGATGTTTTATCATTCTCCAGCTTTTGATGATGTTCCTCGCTTTACAAAAGACATTAAAGACGACCCGTTTTATATATTCTTGGAAAAGAATATGTTGTTAATCCAAATTGCTTTGGGTGTGCTGCTATTAGCATTGGGTGGTTGGTCTTTTGTTGTTTGGGGTGTTTTCGTTCGTCTTATTTTTGTATGGCACTGTACCTGGTTTGTCAACAGTGCAACTCATAAATTCGGCTACCAAACCTACGATGCAAAAGACCACTCTAAAAACTGCTGGTGGGTTGCTTTATTAACTTACGGTGAAGGCTGGCACAACAATCACCATGCTTTTCAATATTCAGCCCGTCACGGTTTGCAATGGTGGGAAATTGACCTTACCTGGATGACTATTCAGTTGCTACAATTCTTGGGTTTAGCTACAAATGTAAAACTCGCACCAGTCAAGCAATCATCAACATAAAATCATTTTGGATTTAGAGTTGTAGCCACCTTCATTAAACCTCACCCCGCCCGATTGGCAACCCTCTCCAAGAATCAGGAGAGGGGAAGGGGTGAGGTTTTCTCATCTATTAGACTCAACTGAAAACCGCTATAAATCAATAGCAATCATAACTATATAACTTAGTAGCAATAATATAATTGATTATTTAGATTATTTATTTAATTTAATTTTTGAATAGTTTATTTGCCTCTAAAGACTTGTAGAAAAGTTGCGATAATATCTCTACAGGAAAACTAACCATTGATAATTGCTTTTTTGCACCTCTATCCCCTCTTCGCAGGTAAGTGGCTTCTCTTCCCCTCTCCCAAACAATGGTTAATAATTCATGTTTATTTACCTCTTTTTCAGAATTTTCACTGAAGCAATTAAGGTTGATATTCCTTGTTTTGGGGATACAATCGAGTAATTTGTTGCGGAAATGGGGTTAATAAATTGATATAATTCGAGACGCGAACGTTACGAAACTTCGCAAAAGCGGCTATGCTAGTTGCTTGTATGCGAATTGTTTTATTTATAAAATTCATTCATGACAACATCAGCAGTAAACACAGACAATTCAAAGCCACTTTCACTCGCTGACTCAAAACTAAAGCTAACAGACGTAATCAAAACTCTTCCTTCCGAGTGTTTTAAATTAGATCCTCGTAAAGCTTGGTTTAGCGCTATTAGCAATGTTTTAGCCGTCGTTTTAGGCTACTTTTTTTTGGCGATCGCACCTTGGTATCTTTTACCGTTAGCGTGGATATATACGGGTACTGCTGCTACGGGATTTTTTGTCATCGGACATGATTGCGCCCATCGTTCATTTGCCAAAAAACGTTGGGTAAATGATATTGTCGGACATTTATTTATGATGCCGTTAATTTACCCTTTCCACGGTTGGCGGATAAAACATAATTATCACCATACTCATACAAATAAGCGATTAGTAGACAACGCTTGGCAGCCTGTAGGGACTGATGTTTATGAAAACAGTGGAATAGCTCTTAAATGGGCTTTTAAAAGATTTTTGTATAATCGTCTGTGGTGGATAGGTTCAATCATACATTGGGCGATGCACCATTTTAATTGGAATCTATACCGCAAGCAAGACCAAGCAGATGCCAAGCTTTCTGTAGCTGTAGTCGCTTTGTTTGCCGCTGTGTGCTTCCCTACCCTAATTGCAACAACTGGTATTTGGGGCTTTATTAAATTCTGGTTTATTCCTTGGATGGTGTACCATTTTTGGATGAGTACTTTTACTTATATTCACCACACAGCTCCAGATATTGCTTTTGTTCCGGCTTCGGAATGGAATGCAGTTACAGCCCAACTATCAGGTACAGTTCACTGCAATTACCCTAAATGGGTGGAATTCTTGTGTCACGATATCAACGTACACGTACCCCATCACATTTCAACCGCAATTCCTTCCTATAACTTGCGTCTTGCTTATAAAAGCTTGCAAGAAAATTGGGGAAGTTACTTGTATCCGGAATGTACGTTCTCTATTTCTTTACTAAAGTATATTACCGACAGATGTCACTTATATACTCCAGAGAATGAATATATTTCCTTCAAGGATTATTACGCACAGCAATAAGAAATCCTAATTTTTGCGGGATTTATATTTTAACCCCCAAAAGTTTAATCTAATTTGAGGGGGTTAGACATAACAAAAATATAGTCATGAAATTTCAAGTAGAAGACTGTTTTATTAGCACATGACTAATTCCTTATAATGCTTAATTTTAAGAGTTGAGTCAAAAAATCAGTCTTTTATACCCGAGTGTTTCACTGACTTTATTCCCTTGAAAAAGTTCACTTATATCCGATAACGTAACTCTGTGACATCTTCTACAGTTCGTATAGATAATACTCCTCACGGTGCATCATCTGAGGAAATAACCAAACTACCCTTTAACCTTGGGGATGTAAAAGCAGCAATTCCAGCAGAATGTTTTCAGCCTCAAGTCTGGAAATCTCTGTTTTTCTTTTTTAGAGACATCGCAATTATAGCTGGGCTTTATGCTTTAGCTCATTACTTAGACTCATGGTTATTCTTTCCCATTTTCTGGGTAATGCAAGGAACGATGTTCTGGGCTTTATTTGTAGTTGGACATGATTGCGGACATCAATCATTTTCTCGCCAGAAATGGTTGAATGATTTGATAGGACATTTATCTCATACACCGATACTTGTTCCCTATCATGGATGGCGTATAAGTCACCGAACTCACCATAAAAATACTGGTAGTTTGGAAAATGATGAAAGTTGGTATCCCATATCGGAATCAGCTTACAACCAAATGGATATAGTTGAAAAAGTCGGCAGACACTACATCTTTTTACTAGCTTATCCGGTATATCTTTTTAAACGCTCTCCTGGTAAAGAAGGTTCTCACTTTTTACCCAGCAGCCCCTTATTTAAACCTTCGGAAAAATGGGATGTAATTACCAGTACCGTACTTTGGAGTGCAATGGTTGGTTTACTGGCTTTCCTTACCTATGAATGGGGTTTCATGTGGTTAATCAAATACTATGCTGCACCATACATTGTATTTGTAATTTGGCTGGATTTAGTGACATTTTTACATCACACCGAGCCTGGTATTCCTTGGTATCGCGAAGGAGAATGGACTTTTCTTAAAGGGGCGCTTTCTAGCGTAGATCGCGATTATGGTTTTATCAATCATATCCACCATGATATCGGTACTCACGTTGCTCACCACATCTTCTTGAATATTCCTCATTACAACTTGAAGAAAGCAACTGAAGCCATTAAGCCAGTCATAGGTGAGTATTACCATAAATCCGAGGAATCGATTTTAACTTCCCTTTGGAATTCCTTCCGAAAATGCCACTTTGTTCCTGATGACGGGAAAAAGGTTTATTACACCTCTTACATGAAATAGTTGTAGCTTGCGATTAGTAAGAATTTAAAAACCCGGTTTTTTGAAAAAACCGGGTTTTTTAGTATTTGAAGTTAGTTAACTTCTCTTCACCCCACAAGAATGTATTCTACTCAACCGAAAACCGTTACATTTATAGATTTTAAGAAAAATCTTGTAGGGTGTGTTAGATGCACGACAATTCATCTGTTAATACAAAAACTTTTTCTATATCATCTAACACACCATAACGCTGACTGAAAAAAAATAAATTCGTTTTATAATATCAAACCTATCAAAATTAATTGGTGGGTGACGGCATAATGTATATATCTTGTTCTGCCTGGTAATTTCTTTTAACCGTCACACACCCGACAAAATTTATGAAAATAAAAACCCGGTTTTTTGGCAAAACCGGGTTTCTTAGTATGTGAAATTCGATAACTTACGAAACTTGGGGTGTTACCGCATTGATTTTAGGAGGATTACCCATTTTCTTTAACCAACCATAATTAGCAGCAAGTGCTTTTCTAAAAGTTGGATATACATTGTATTGCACGTTGTACTCTTCACAAACTTCTGCCAATATCGGAGCAATGTTTGGATAATGTATATGACAAACGTGGGGGAACAAATGATGTACCACTTGATAATTAAGTCCGCCGAGATACCAGTTTAAAAACTTATTTTCCGGAGCAAAATCAACTGTCGTCTTAACTTGTACAATTGCCCATTCATCATCTACCATATTTTCTGGTAAATTAGGTTCGATAAACTCCGCCGGTTCAAGTACATGAGCCAGCATAAAAACATTACAAATTATCACACCGTAAACCATATTTACGATGGATAATCCAATAATTACTTCTATGGGACTGTATCCTAAAGCTAATGGAATACCTGCATAAAGTATCAGCCAAACTAATTTTGCACCTATCAAAATTGAGAGTTCTAAGAAAGTTGGCTTTGGAATATTATATTCGTGGTATTTACGTTTAAATAAAATTAATTGAACATCAGCAATAGACCAATAAAATGGAATAATTGCATATGCAAAGTTAATTAATAAATGCTGAAATCGATGATAGGGTTTATGCTCTCTAGCAGGAGACATTCTAACTAAACCATCTCCATCAATTTCTACATCATGACCTAATATATTTGTATAAGTATGATGCAAAAAATTGTGGCGAAATCTCCACAAATAGCTCGAAAGACCTATGATAAAATCATAAGTTAAACCAAAAGTTGTATTAACCCATTTTTTACTAGAATAACCGCCGTGGTTGGCATCATGTCCTACACTAAAGCCAACACCAGCAAAACCCATACCCAACATAATGCAGCCAATGATTTTCATCCAAATTATTGGAGGAGAAAAAAGAATGAATATCCAGGAAAAAAATACCCATCCTAAGATAATCGCACTTTTTAAGTACATGGGGGCATTATCTCTGGGAGTCAGATTTTCAGACTTAAAATAAGCATTAACTCGTTTATTTAATTCTTTTCTGAAACCTATGTTTTTGGCAAAAGTTACTCTAGCAGTTTGCGTTTGTGTCATGAATTACGTTTCGCGGTTAATTGAACATGAACAGCAAATTTCAGCACACAAAGCAGTACATAATGACGGGGAATGATGCCACCATCACAAGACTGTTAGTTTATTTGAAAAATTGCCTAAGCACATCTTACACTCTCAACTCAAAAAGTCCTAAAAATCCAGTTTTTTTAAACAATCATTAAACTAAATCGATTGGCTTTCTTGAGTTATGGCTTATATCATGTTCGGTTAAACAGTTATTATATCTATAAGGGCTGGTAATGGGTAATTGGTAATTGGTAATTGGTAATAACAACTATCAAAACCTGCCGTTGCCTTGAACAATATGTTTGAGGGTAGTCAAACTCTCCAAACCAATTAATCCCCTGCGATGTCCTTTTTGATTAGACATTCCTAAAAATACAGCATCTCCCCATAATGGATTGCGGCTAAAACGCGGGGAAGCATTGATGTAGGTAGAAGCGCTGTTCACACCAAGAGCAAATTGCCTGCTTTCTTGATAAGATTCCGTCACAATACAGTCAGCATGTCCGCTGCTATATCGATTAATCCAAGAAATTGCTGTATCTAAATTATCTACAAGTTTAAAGGCAACCGTTTTAGTGAAATAAGGTGTTCCCCATTCCGCATCTTGTACTGGCTGTAATTGAGGAAAAGATTCCCTTAACTCTTCATCTCCTTTAAGAACAAAACCTTTTTCCTGCAAACTTTTTAACAAAGTGCCCAAGGAAGAGGATAAAGTTTGCCGATTAATTAATACCTTTTCAATGGCATTTACCGGATCTGGAGAACTAGCATGACTTTCAATAATCATCCAGCGCACCATATCTACCAGGCTACCATTCGGCGACCAATATAAATAACAATTACCCATCGCCGATTTCAAAACTGGTGCTGTAGATTGACGGATTACCCGCTGAATTAAACTAGTGCGCCCGTAGGGAATCACTAAATTTAAATAATGCTCTTGAGTAACCAACTCTTGCATTGAAGTACCATGCTCTGCCGTTACCAATTCTATAGAGCCTACGGGTAATCCAGATTCAGCAACAGCAACCTGCAACACTTCTGCAATAGCGGCATTAGAATGACTTGCCTCCGTGCTTCCTTTGAGGATAATGCTGTTGCCACTTTTAATACATAAACCTGCTGCAATAGCTCCTAATTCCGGAAATGCTTCATAAATAAATGCTATTACCCCCAGAGGTGTTGATTGGGAGTAACTTTGTTCTTCACCTAACTGGTAATCAGCAGTTCTCATTCGCCGCAGTGGATCTGATAATTCCTCCAACCGTTGCAAAATTTTCACCGTTGAATCCAAACGTTCCGGGGTTAATTTTAGCCAATCCAATACTAATTCTGGTACCGCCATTTCTCGACAAGCTTCCAGATCCAAAGTATTTGCTTCTAAAATATCGTCAAAGGAGCGTTCCAAAGACTCAGCCATCGCCATCAAAGCGCGACTGCGTTGCGCTCCTTTAGTAATGCCCAGTTTGAGAGCAGCACTATGTGCGCGCTTAGCAATCGCAATCGGTTGGGGGTTTTCAGCAAAAGCATCCACAGTAATAATCAGCGCCTTAACGTCTGTAGGTAAGCCAAACCATAAGTGCTGGCAAAATAGCCAAAAGCACGGCTACAAGTGCCCAAGCAATAATGCCAGAACCACTCGCTAAACGCAATGCTAAAGGTAACCATATAATCACTAGCACGAAAATAATACCTAGCGCTACTGGTAAATAACTTTCTCCCAGACGCGGATGAACAACTTTCCACCCAGAACCCGTCCACCGCCAAGCTCGTTTGTAGGGATAAGTAGTAGAAAGCTGCTCCAAAACCCGAGAATTTTCCTCTACCACGAATATCTGCTGACAGCGATCGCAGCCGAATGCTTCTGTCAGAGTAATCGGAATTAAGCGTCCTCGACGGCGGCAAGGACACGGGTACTCGTTGTTAAAATCAATTTTATCTGGCTTTTGTGGTTGCACTATACGGCTCTTTTCGACTTGAGCAAGTTTACTAATAGGAATTTTGTCTATATTCCCTTTAACTTAGAATTCGGAGAAAACTGTTTCAAACAGCAATTCCCTCCTCATAAATAATTTAAAAGTATCAGCAGTTTATCCACTAAAATTTCTTTATATCATTAACCCTCGTTTGCGTTACTCTTTCTATATACATATTTTTTTTAATCAACTAAAAATGATAGTTGACAATTGCGGTTTATTAGCTTTACTCCGTGAAGGTCTTCAAGATTTTCTTTTTCCATCATCCAGTGTAGTCCATCCTACTAAAAACAGAACGTTTATTTTAAATATCCTTCTTGTTTTTAAAATTTTCCAATTCTTTTTTACAAAAAGTAAAAGATGCAGGAAAATAAACTTCCTGCACCTTTCAATTTATTCTACTTTCTAAGCGGGTGACGCGATTCGAACGCGCGACATTCACCTTGGCAAGGTGACGCTCTACCACTGAGCTACACCCGCATTTCACTCATAAATATTAATATCCCATATAAATTTTAAATTGTCAACCCCTTTTTAGAAAATGGGAATGGGGGATGGGGCATAGGGCATGGGAGATAGGGAGAGACAAGAGCGATTACCGAAAATATGTAGGTTGGGTTTCGTTCCTCAACCCAACTTACGTTATAGGTAATCTTCCACCGGGAAGGGAGAAATTTTAATTTCTAACTCTTGCAATTACCAATTACCAATTCCCAATGCCCAATGCCCAATGCCCAATGCCCAATCTTACGCTTTTTCTTCCGACTCTGCGGGTAAATTATTTAAACTGGCACTTTTGAGAGAACCAGTTAAAACGGTGGGATTAGAAGCATATTGTTGTTGACTGACATTAGGACGCAATTGACGCATCAAGCTAGCCATTTCTAAAGCGTTCATTGCATAATCCCAACCATGATTGCTTTTGATTCCGGCTCTTTCCAAAGCTTGCTGCATGGTGTCGGTTGTCAAAACACCGAATATCACTGGTACACCAGTCTGAAAAGAAGCGGCGGAAATTCCTTTAGCCACTTCTGCCGATACATAATCAAAATGGGGTGTTTGACCTTTAATTACTGCACCCAAACAAATTATTGCATCGTATTTAGCAGAAAGCGCTAATTGTCTGGCGACTAAGGGAACTTCAAAACTTCCAGGCACCCAGATATAATCAACTTGAGAACCGTGGGGATTAGTATCAACACCGTGGCGTTTGAGACAGTCTTGACATCCTTCCACCAGCTTGGTGGTAACTAAATCATTAAATCTACCAATTACTAATGCAAAACGTAAGGGTTCAGTTTGAGCAAAAGTTCCCTCGAAAACAGCCATAATTACCTCTTTTTAATCAGTGAGCAGTCAACAGTCAACAGTTATCAGTTACTAGTTACCAGTATTTATCTAAAAAATCGGGTTTGTCAGTTAGTAGTAAACAGTAGTTTAGAGTTTGCCAATTGGTTCGGATTTTTTAGTCTAATAAAAGCTTCGCATTATTCGCATTACTAAGAATTGCAATATTAATTCAGATGGTCAAATATCATACATCATAAATGAAGTCGCTTTAACTGATAATTGATAATTGATAACTACTCCCCTCCCTCCCTCGCATCTTGCACCACTGTGAAACACCCGGAATAATTCGTGAAAGCATGAATATGTTGTTGGGAAATTTGAAAGAAACCGGGTTTCTTTGAGGGAATTTCCGGCTAAAAATTTATGCCTCACTCACTCACTGACTTACTCCCTGCTGATGGGAGTAGTTACTGATAACTGGTAATTGAAAAAGAGCAGAAGACTACCCACTTTACAAGCGGTATTCCTCTGCCCCTATGCTTCAAAATTGACTTATGATAAAATAGGCGGCTTAAACTACGAAAAAGTTTAAAATTCCGACAATTACAACTAAAGCGAACCAAGCTCCAGAGCCAATCCAAAGGAATTTCTTCGATTCAACCCAACTTTGAGGAGTGGCATAAGCAACGGGAACGCCAACTATCATGACGAAAGATAAAGCTACTAAAGCTAATAAAGCAATTTGGAATATGATGGTCATTTTTCTTTTCTCTTAGACAAATGGTTCTAAAAAACTATATTCTCTACAACTAATGTACAGTATTGGTGTTAGATTGCAGACACTCTAACAGTTTAGATTTTTTGCGCTACTCGCTGCAAGCGGATAAAAATTTGTCATTGTCATCCAAACGTCTCCCTCCAACAGATAGCATTCACCCGTTGCGAAAATGACACCTTCCTTTCTTGCAAATCTTATAATCCTTATATAACAGAGCTTTTAGCTAACGCGATCGCAATGTTCTAGCTTTGCTGATTGCAAGGGGTTTAATACTTTTGGAGATGCTGGGCTAAGAGCATATAATATTTATCGGCAAAATGCTGTAAATCTATTGGAATAATTATTTTGTAACAAATACTGGTGAATTGATAATTATTCAATTATATTGTTTACACTCCAATTTCATTATCTTAAATGAAAAGTTATCAGCAATTACGTAAACAATATTTTACTTTCTTGAAAAGGTTTTTTTATTTTGGTGCGTCTATTGCCCTATGCCTTTTACTTAGTATTATTTCCTTTTCACCAACTCAAGCTCAAGTCTCTAATCCGACTCCTACTGTAACTCCTACTACTACTTCAACCAGCAAAGGAGCTTTGGTAGAACTTGGAGGAGAAGAACTTTTTAAAATACGTGCTGGAGTTGGAGCGTTTTCTGCTCAAGAACGTGCCCAAGCGGTAACAAATCGGATTCTTAAGCTAGGGTCAGACCCAACAATTGCGGTAGAACAAATTAGAATAGACAATCAACCGCTAACGACTAATTTAACTTTTGGAAACCAAAATCGTGTCATCTTAACTATAACAGATGCAGATGCTCGTGCTGCCGACCAATCTCGACAAGAATTAGCCAGAGACTACCGCGATAAAATACAAAAGGCAATAAATCAATACCGCATCGAACGCAGCCCAGATTATATTCGTCAAGGAATATTTAATAGTCTGATTGCAACAGTTATTTTTATCGGGACACTAATTTTATTTGCTGTAGTATTTCCCTGGTTTTATCGGAAAATAGGTAATTTACAAAGTAGCCAAATACCAACAGTCAGAATTCAAAATTTTGAACTTTTAGCAGCTACCAGAATTTCTCAAATTCTCATTTCTCTACTCAAATTATTAAGATTTTTATTAACCTTGGTTGTATTCGTAATATACATACCCTTGGTAATGAGTTTCTTTCCTTGGACGAGACAAATTAGTTTGCGGGTATTCAGGTATTTTTTACAAGCGCTAGAAAATTTCTGGGAAGGTTTTCTCGGTTATTTACCAAATATCTTTGCTATCGGAATAATTATTTTTATTACTTATTATTTCATCAAATTGATGAGAAATTTGTTTACCTCCATAGGTAATGAGAATGTGAGAATTCAAGGTTTTTATCCGGAATGGGCGGAACCTACCTTCAAATTATCAGCATTTTTAACTATCATACTGGCAGCAGTAATTGCTTTTCCTTATTTACCCGGATTTGGTTCTCCCGCGTTTCAAGGAATATCGCTGTTTTTAGGTTTGCTATTTTCTTTGGGTTCTACCGTCGTAGTAGCTAACGTTATCGCCGGAATTATTTTAATTTATACCCGCGCTTTTCAAATTGGCGACAGAATAAAAATTGGTGATTCTGTCGGTGATGTAGTAGAAAAAACTTTATTTGTCACTCGTCTGAGGACTGTTAAAAACGTAATTATTACACTTCCTAATTCCAGCGTTTTTACCAGTCAAATAGTTAACTATACCGCTGCTGAATTAGATCCAGAACAAGCTCCTTTGATTCTACATACTACCGTAACTTTAGGTTATGACGTGCCTTGGCGCAAAGTACATCAAGTATTAATTGATGCAGCAAAATCAACAACACATCTGCTTACAGAACCAGAACCTTTTGTATTGCAAACTAGTTTAGATGACTTTTATGTTAGTTACGAATTGAATGCTTTTACTCACAATCCCAGTATTATGGCTCGCATTTATTCGGAACTGCATCAAAATATTCAGGATAAATGCAACGAAGCAGAAATCGAAATTCTTTCACCACATTATTCAGCAGTACGAGATGGTAGTCAAATTACAATTCCAGAAGACTATCTTCCTAAAAATTATACGACACCCGGTTGGGGAATTTTTCCTCAAGGGAGTATACTTGATTTGTTGAATAATAAGACTTATAATTCAAACCAAAATCAAACTAAAGAAAGTAAAGAGTAATTTTGTAGTTTTGATTTGTAGGGTGTGTGACGGTTTCGATTAATTATTAAGCATAACCGAACAATTTGATATTACCGTCACGCACCACAAATTTCGCCTCTAAATAAGCATATATAGCCGCAGATTTTTACCTCACCCCGCCCTGCACTCGTCTTCTTTCTGCTTTTAGCACTCTATAAATACTAGAATTAAATTTATACATACAGTATATTTTGTCTTCGATACAACCTTATATCTAATAATTGTTGTGGTACGGAGAGAACTTGATATGAGAGGATGTTTGAAAAGTATAGTTTTTATCAAAATTCTTGGATGATCCCCCCTTCCCCCCTTAAAAAGGGAGGTTAAAGTCCCCCTTAAAAAAGGGGGATTGAGGGGTTACAATTTCCGTAAAAAAATGGGCAGGCTTTAAAACCAGTTAACTCGTGTTGAAGAGCGGCATCTCTCTATAATAAGCCTGCCCATTTTTTAAGGCTTCATCTCGGGGGATCTCAAAAGTGTTGAGTATAAT
>JBCBPQ010000118.1:0-20841 GCA_039820645.1 Cyanobacteria bacterium J06633_8
TTAAGTAGGTTGGCATTGAAAATAGTAATTGGGATAAGGCAATAGGCTGTCTTGCTGTCTTGCAATAGGAATAAGGGTTTGAGGGTAATTTACATTCTGTAATGTAGCTTGGTTTATTTGTGCCGACTTACTTAATGTCTTATGTTATCTATGTAAAAATATTTTTACTATTTAAGTATTTTTCGCCTTGTCTTACTACATAGGGTTTTCATATACACAACAATAAACAGTTATTTAATTACCGTAGCCGAATAAATATATTAATACTTTATACATTTTCCTCGGCGATCGCCACTAATTTCGCGGTATATTCATAAAAATGAGGATAAGCAAATTACGTAATAACTTACGCCAATCATTCGCAGTATTTCGCTATAGCGGACGATCTGTAAATTTAGTTTGGACAACTAACCGCACTCTCACCATTATTCTGGCAGTTTTAACTTTAGTCGCGGGGCTTTTACCGGCTGCTGTTGCCTACATCGGTAAATTAATTGTTGATGCTGTTGTTGAAACGCGAAATTTATCTTTACAAGATAATCTAAATACTTCTTTTCCTTTAATGTATGTGGGATTAGAAGCTGTTGCTGTGGCTTTACTTACAGGTAGTCAACGCGGACTTAGTATAGCTCAGTCGCTGTTAAGAGTGTTACTAGGTCAAAGAGTAAATATACTGATTATCGAAAAAGCGCTGACGTTGGAATTACGTCAATTTGAAGATTCCGAATTTTACGACAAAATGACTAATGCGCGGCGGGAAGCTTCTAGTCGTCCGCTTTCTTTAGTTAATCGTACTTTTGGTTTGGTGCAAAGTGGTTTATCGCTACTTACTTATGGTGCTTTGCTGATAAGTTTTTCCGTTTGGGCTGTAGTAGTATTAGTTTTAGCTGCAATACCTGCATTTGTTGCGGAAACTCGTTTTGCAGGAGTAGCTTTTCGTTTATTTCGTTGGCGTGCGCCGGAAACCCGTCAGCAGCGATATTTAGAGACGCTGGTTGCCAGAGAAGATTTTGCCAAGGAGGTGAAACTTTATCAACTTGGTGAAATGTTGCTGGGGCGTTACCGCAATTTGTTCGATCAACTTTACAGTGAAGATAGAGATTTAACAATCAAGCGGGGATTTTGGAGTTATTTATTAGGTTTGTTGAGTACTGCAACTTTCTACCTTGCTTATGCATGGATTATTTTAGAAACGGTTGCTGGTAGAATTTCTCTGGGAGATATGACTATGTATCTTACCGTATTTCGTCAGGGACAAACTACTTTTGCGAGTGCTTTGACTTCCATCGGTGGAATGTATGAAGATAACCTATATCTTTCTAATCTTTACGAATTTTTAGAAGAAGAAGTACCGAAACGATATGGCAGAGCGATTAAAGGTACAAAACCCCAAGATGGAATTCGGTTTGAAAACGTTTCTTTTACTTATCCTGGAAGCACAAAACCAGCTTTAAACAATATTTCGCTGCATTTGAAACCGGGTGAAAAACTAGCAATTGTCGGTGAAAACGGTTCGGGAAAGACGACTTTAATTAAATTGCTGACTCGACTTTATACCCCAGAATCGGGAAGAATTTTATTAGATGGATTGAATTTAGAAGAATGGGATTTGGATGTATTGCGGCGAAGAATTGGAGTGATTTTTCAAAATTTTGTTCGCTATCAATTTACCGTCGGTGAAAATATCGGCGTTGGTGATGTAGAAAAATTGTCAGATGAGAAAGCATGGGAAATCGCCGCTGAAAAAGGAATGGCTCAACCTTTTATCGAAAGATTACCTGATGGTTTCACAACTCAATTAGGACGTTGGTTTAAATCAGGGCAAGAGCTTTCCGGCGGACAATGGCAGAAAATCGCCCTTTCTCGGGCTTTTATGCGAAAAAACGCCGATATTCTGGTCTTGGATGAGCCGACATCAGCAATAGATTCTCAAGCAGAATACGAAATTTTTGACCGTTTTCGTAATTTGACTGAAGATAAAATGGTGTTTTTGATATCTCACCGTTTTTCCACAGTGCGGATGGCTGACAAGATTGTGGTTATAGAGCAGGGTGAATTATTGGAAACCGGAACTCATGAAGAGTTATTGCAAGCGAATGGGAGATATGCGACGCTGTTTTCCTTGCAAGCGAAGGGGTATCGATGATGGGTAATTGGTAATTGGTAATTGGTAATTGGTAATTAGGTTAAAGAGGGGGGTAGAAAAGATTCATTCTTAACTACTAACCCATTACCTTCTTAACTCAAGTCATCTTACTTAATCATTTAGAAGTTTTATTTATCACAAGCACATCTAATATAATCGCGATTATAATGAGATAATTACTTATTTTTCACTGATACTTGTATATTTAATAGCTAATAATAATTTTGAAATATAAATACCGCAAAATTTTTTATTCGTAAAGGTTTTATGGTATTATTTTTTATACAGATATTTTTTTTATAATGGAGAGGCTTGACTAAAATAAAAAAATTGTCAATATTCCCATTATAAATAAACACTATCTATATTTTTATATTACCCTGTATCTTTACCATTTGAAAATTTTTTTTCACTCAAATAATATTGTAAATCAAAACAATTTTTTGATTTATTTTTTTTAGAGCTTACAGAATTAGAAAAGATTAATTCTTAAGTACTAACTCTTAACTCTTAATAACTAATTAACCATTCGTTTGGGCTAAGGTGAGGTAATATGGTTTGTCTTCTATTACTAGGACTTAACCAGCGATGGCGAAAGAACAAGGAAGGAGAGAAGGGAAGAAGATTTTTTTTAGTTCGGGCGTGGACATTGTAACGTTTCTTTAGCTTGTTAATAAAACCGTCAACCTTCACCCTACTCGAACCCCTTGTGTGAAGGCGGAAGTCAAAAGTCAGCTAGCTTCTTTCAATTATCAATTTTGACCAATTACTGTATATTTTTCATACAGTTGAGAAGCAATAGTTTGGTATGTAATTATGCTATTTTGCACAACAAAGGTGTCCGATCCAAAGTAGGACTTCCCGTTTTCTGGTCCAGGTTTAAAATTCCAAAGAATGTAGATAACTTCTCCTTCAATTACAGCAGGATCTATTTTGTTCTCACCATCGTTAAATAATTTAAAAAGATTGGCAAAAACATTGCGTATTCCTTTAGTGCCTTGAACTACTGAATTGTTTAAAATCATTATGGATTCTTCTGTATAGTGTTCCATAATGCCATCTAAATCGCTTGCATCCCACGCTTCAATGTGTTCTTGCCACACCTTTTCAGTTTCTGCAACTTTTTGCTCGGTTTTCATCATGCAATTCCTCTTAACTGCTTCAAAATTTCAAAACAATTTATATCAATCATAAGAGGCAGAGCCTCTTTACTATGGTTTCCCAACCCGGAGGCTGGGAAATAGTCAAACAATGCTTCTCCTAGAGAAAGCTTGGTTTTAGTAAGATAGCGAGTCTGAATATTGTTATGGCTATATTCAGACTCGCCCTGAGCTTAGAAGATTAGTTACGATTCCCCAACCAAAACCTTAGACATAAGGGGAGTAACGCTCCGGAAAGTAAACTTGGACTTCTATTCTCAATTACATAACTAAATTTTCAACAAGATTAGGTTTTTACACCGCGATCGCACCTTGAACTGACTTATTACCGTTCAAATTTTTAGTGACCAACTCTTTCCCGTTGCTACCGACATAATTTAGCATGATGGTAATCGATGGCGCGTTATCGAACACCTTGATGAAACTGATATTGATATTCGCATTGTAATACCATGCGTTGTTGGGAGAGTTCCAGAGGGCATCACTGTCACCGACCATCTGTTGTGGTGTGTCGCCCAGAATCACACTGCGTAACGGACCGTAGGTTCCCTTTTCTTCACCAGGATCGTGCAATACTGCTACGAAGAAAAAGTCTTCTATAGGGGTATATCCCTCGTGTTCGCGCTTGACTTCAATCACCCTGGTTTTGTCGCTAGTGTAGTTGTTGGTAATCAAAGTCTCGCGATATTCGCCCTTGGCTTTGGGATCTGTTACTTCTGATTCCGGGGCAGAAGAGCGACTCTCGCCATCATCCAAGTACATGCGATATTCACCGCCTTTGCACTGTACATCTGGATAGATGTTGAGGGTAATGGGGTTCTTTTCTCCTTTGGCGTTCAATTCTCCCACATATTGTTCCAACTCGATTGTGGGAATAATTGCCGCCTCCCGGATGAAGATGGGAACGATAAAGTTAATGTGCTGACCATAGGTATTGATGTTGGCATCAAAATCCCGTATCACTGTTCCGCCTTCTAAACTAGCATTTAGGGGCATAACGTTGTCAACAAAGTTATACCAGTAGCTACCCTTGGGCACATAGACATCCCGCTTGCCACCATTGTTTTCACTTTGAGGACGCAAGATTGGAGCAACTAGGAAATCCTTACGGACGAAAAATTCGTTGTTGAGGAATTCGTCTTTATCATTGTAGAGACACTTGTCTTGGGGATCGTTGAGGAACAAGGGACGACAAATGGGTACACCATCTAGAGTGTTCTCAAACAATGCGTCGTAAAACAACTGCATTAAGCGATAGCGCAACTGAATGTAATGCTTACCAATCTCCGGTACCATACGGTATAAGTCTTGGGGTTCTGGAATTGGCTTGTTGTATGTCTCAAACCATTTCACATACTGGAATATTTCTTGGAACTCTTTACGCCCTTTACGAACGTAGTGATTTCGGAACCAGGGCAAGAAGGCACCTGCAGCAGTCCAGCGAATCACGAGTTCTGGACTCGCCCACTTCTGTTCGTCGTTACCATATTCTTGCTCGAAACCACCGATATCTTGCCCAGTGACAGCCAAGGCATTCATACCAAGGGACAGAACTTGGGAGATATTCATCTGGAGGAAATCCCATTCCGAGGAGTTATCCCCAGTCCATAAGCCAGCATATTTGTGAGAACCGCAAAAACTGCCTCGTCCGATGATAAAGTTGCGCTTGTTTTCGCGCCACTTAAGTTTATCGGATACTTGGTACAAGTTATTCAGTCCTTCGTAGGTAGCTTTGTGGAGATTGTAGGAATACAAATTCCAAACCTTGAGGGCTGGAGTTTTCTTTACATCCGAGGGATAGAAGTCGTCGGTGACATACAGCTCGAAGGGAAAGCCTTTCATGTCTCCACGATAGTCGCGGATAGCTGGGGTAGTCATATCCTGCCAGACAAATTCTAGCCCCATTTCGTACAAGTATTTATATTGCTTACCCCACCATTCCCGCACTTCTTCACGACCAAAATCTGAGTAATGACCGGGGGTTCCTAGCTCGTTACCAGCGCCATCCTTCCCGTAATATACTCCGCCAATGTAAGGGTTGCCGCTATTGAACCCTTCGGGATATGGCCAATGTTGTTGGTTGGGACGGTATTCATTACCACCAGCAAATAGTTGGTATTCTTTGCTAGCAGGATTGTCGGGGTCGTACCGCTTATCCATAACGAAGTAGCCGTTTTTTAGCCCTTCGTCGTAGGTTGAGTAGTAACTGGGGTTAGATTCATCTTGCTTACTGATAACCGGAGTAATGTTCGTGCTGCACTTAACACCTCGATCTCGCAAGTAACTGAACATCTCTTCGTGACTGCCGAAGGTTTGTTCATAGGGATAATTCTTATTCTTCTGGTAGTCCGGCTTGATGGTAAAAGTCCGGTAGTTGTCTTGTAAGTCAACATCCACAGCAAGACCATCAAGGGGAATGCCTTCAGCCCGATGTTGATCTACTGCCCACTTAAGGTCTGCAGCACATTCATATCCATAGCAACCTTGGTGATAGCCCAGGACGTAGCGTGGTTTCAACTCCGGACGACCGATGAAGGCAGTATAACTATCTAAGATATTCTTAGGATCTTCTCCCAACAACACATAATAGTTAAGGTCACCAAAGCGAGTCCCGAACATATAGCGACCGGAGTTGCTATAACCGATATCCATTAAGACTTGACTCGGGTTGTCTACTAAAACTG
This sequence comes from Cyanobacteria bacterium J06633_8, assembly GCA_039820645.1. Lineage (GTDB taxonomy): Bacteria > Cyanobacteriota > Cyanobacteriia > Cyanobacteriales > Nostocaceae > Rivularia. The sequence continues at coordinate 5,991 of JBCBPQ010000118.1, forward strand.
CATTTAAATTATCGCTGCCGGGAATGCCATTGAATTCGTAGAAGAAAGGCTCGGAGTGGTAAAGAGGCTCCCGGTTATCTAAAGGTCCTTGATTATAGACCTGTCGATAGCGCATATTATCGAAGTTGAAATAATTCAACTGATCCATATTTTTTTGGAGTTTGCTTCCCCCCTGTTCCCCAAACCCAAGATACTTGGCATCGGCTGCCTTTTTGACCGCTTGGATAATAGCGTAATCCTCTGCTCCATTAGCGGTATAGTAAATTGGAGTGTCTGCGGTTTGCCAGACTGGAATATCTGTATACTGCTTATTGGTCTCAGTTTCAGATTTGTTAAATACTTTGATTCCGAATGAATCCAAAGTAATAACCACTTCCATCTTGAAGGGTTTATCGCGACCAACCTGATTATATTCGCTAGTTGCCTGCAAGACTATCTGATTCCCTAATTCCAAGAAATCTACAGTACGTTGCTTGTTTCTTAATATCTCCTCGTCTGTCTCGTGGTCGTCTAAGTGACTATCCTTGGCGTATTCTTCTACGTCACTTTTTGCTGGGTTAAAGCGTACCCGCAATACGTCGTTCTGACTTATCTCGAGTAACATGAGGCACTCGCCTCCGCCCGCCTTGTCAAACCAAAGACTCAAAGTCTCATTTTCTTTATCGTAGGAATATTTTTTTACCTCTCCCAGTTTGTCCCATTGTTGGTATTGGGCAAAATATTCTTCTACTTTAAGGAATCTGTAGACGTTACCGTCCTTAAAAATTTCGCTTGGCATTGTTTGAATCCTTTATTTCCTTTATTTCTTTATTCTTAGCGTTGACTAACTATTAAGCTTGCGATGTAAATTACTCAGTACTTAGGCAATTGTCACTATATCTGGCTTGGTTGCTGCTGTACTAAATTGCTGATTATTGCGTTCAAAATTAGTCAGCGTGCAAGCATCTTAGAAAAAAATTGCCACTTGCGCTTTGCCTGTTTGTGTAATCTACTATCAGGGGAATAAACCGTTTATTAACTCTTCAGGTTTAGACCAAGACTATGAGCAGCTTTAAACGAGAAGAATTATTTAGATATCGACTTATGATATCTATTTAATTTTTTTCTACAGGATGATACTCTATCGCCATCCAGATACAATCGTTATCTGAGTAGTATTGATGCCAGGGATAAACATATTCACCTGGTTCTTTTACTTCACAAAATGGCACATAAGTGGTATAGCCAGGAGCTAAAACCATATCCTCATAGAGGCTTGGATAATCTTGCTGTTTAAACTTCTGCATTCGTCCTATACCCACCACTTGAGTATGGATTTCGATAAAATCATGCTGATTGTGTATAGCACAATTTGTCTGAGCAGGTGCAAACCAGAGATTTACTTTAACTAGAAACTTTTCTTTTGTCTTTTTACCATTCCCTGTAGTATCTTGTCTGGTCATCAAATAGGGATCTACTTCAATAATACCAATATTGTCTTGAGGAGAAATCCACAGAGGGGTATTTTTGGGAAATGGGTTTTCGTCGCTAGGATCGGGTTCACCCATAGTATCACCTAACAAATTCCAACCATCTTCCAGAATAATATTCCCCAAATTGATAGTATCTTTGACTTCCAGTAAAATCAGAGATTTTGCCTCTGCAATTTGAGTATCTTTGAGGATGGTTGATGAGAAAGGGGGTATCACATTTTTTTTCGGAGGTTCCCCTATGTAAGCATCTTCCATCTGGGGGTTAACGACAATTGTCGAGTTCTTAATCGGATAATCTTTGACATTATCTATTGCGATCGCCTCTATATGAGAACCCGACAAATTTAGCTGTTTGATACTGTTTTTGTTCAATGTTTGCATTGCTAGATTACTCAAGTTGCTATGTATCAAAAACTTTTAGTCTTTAGTAACCTATCAAACATATCAAAGAAAGTAAATATGTTTTATGTTTATTTAATATGTCTTTTTTTTTACATTAAATGAATAATTAATTGGACATTAAAACATTTAATATAGTTTAGGACTTATGCTTTAAGCATAAGCCCTAGGGTGCTTATAAGCTAACTTATTGTTAACGCAATATAATGCTTGTAGTAGGGCACCACTGGATCTTATGACAATTACGCAAGTCTTTAAAGTGATATATAGCATAGCTAATAATACTTAAATATTACCGAATTGGAATGTTTAAAATGTAAAATTGTCAAGGGCACCCGTCACAAGAGAAAATTATTCTTGTTGGTGGATTTAAATTTTGTAGAAAGCAAAAATACATAATTATCTTTTTACCGAAGGCAGTTATGATAATATTGGAAATGTTTATGCTTACGATAAAAATATTGAAATTCTTCAGAATTGCATGCAAGCTTTAATTTCTTAATATTATTTTTATGAAGAGAAACTCCACCCTAATCCCTAACACAGCGTTTCCGTAGAGAAGTTTAGGGTAAATTTTGTATAACTCCATCTTCCCCATAGCGTAACAATTAGTTACAATCAGTATGCGCGCTTTACCCGGAGTAATCAGCGATGGATTTGATAATGGAGCCTGCTATTGCCGTAAAAATCGAGAAAATGAAGCAACGGGTACGATGGCAGCATGAAAGTATTGTGCAACGGGGAATTGACCAAACTAGTATGGTTATTGATGACGGAAAGGAGGATAGTGAAGAATTCTCTTTTATGGTTATTGGTGATTCTGGTACTACTTGCCAATACGGATATCATCCCCAGCGAGAAGTTGCTAAATTAATGCTTCAGCATCGTCATGAATGCCGTTTTGTTTTGCATACTGGCGATGTTATTTATACTGTGGGTTCTCGCGAGTATTACCCGTCAAATTTTATCGAACCCTATCGCGAGTTTTTAAAAGGTGGTGAAAATCCCCAAAGCATCAGCTATGACAATATGGTGTTTGATACTCCAATTCTCACAACTTTGGGAAATCACGATTATTATGATGTACCTTTGATGTATCGGGTACTTACAGGTCCCACGCTGAAATTACGTCGATTATTGCGTTATAAAGATTTTGAAATTGGTTGGCATGGCTCCGAACAAGGTGATGCTTATGCAAAAGCATTTTTGGATTATTTAGCGCGGTTTAATTCTGGCCAATTAGAGTCTCATTTAGACGAACATTACACGGCAAAAACCGACAATGGGCGCTGTTTGCGTTACGAGCCGGGACATTTTACCCGCTTACCAAATCGTTATTATACGTTTCGTTACGGCGGTATTGACTTTTTTGCTCTTGATTCAAATACTATTAACGACCCTTCACCTATACCAGAAACACCCCAAGGAGATATTCGCCGAAAAGTTTTGACTCAGCGTCGCGATGAGATAGATATTGAAGAACAGCAGATTTTAGAAGAATACGATAAACTAAATCTCGATAATCCCAAAGACGCGGAACAAAGCGATACACTCGAAGCCAGATTAAGCCAGATTAATGAAATCAAAGTTGATATTGAAAAACAACTCGCATCTCATCATCCCCAAGTTGATTTTGAACAACTTGAATGGTTAAAACAAAGGTTAATTGAATCTTGGAATAATTCAGAAGTTCGCGCTCGCATCGTTTATTTTCACCACCCACCTTACGTTACAGAGGCGAATAAGTGGAATCAAGCACAAACATTAGCAGTGCGTCGTCGTCTGCGGTGGGTATTTGATCAAGTCGCTGAAAATATCGGCAGCTTGAATCAGCAACGTCCAATTGTTGACTTAATTTTAAACGGACACGCTCACTGTTTAGAACATCTCGTTACAACTGATACCGGACATGCAGATTCCCACATTAACTGTATTGTTAGCGGTGGCAGCGGTCATTATCCCCGTCGTCAGAGGAATTTAGGGTCAGAATTAATGGAAAATTTTGATTATCTTCCCGACAAACCCAACCGTAAAGTTGCGGATTCTTTGCTTTTTGTCGGTCGTACTGGTTACGAATCCTTAAAACGCTCGTCCTATTCCGGAATCCGAATTGATGTTAAAGCAGGTAATCCTGTTAAGTTTGTTGTCAAACCATTCGTCGCCGAACGTTTTGAGCAACGATGGAATTATCCTCAAATAGAACCGTTTTTTATCAGTTAGCAGTTAACAGTTAACAGTGAGCAGTTAGCAGTTAGCAGTTAGCAGTTAACAGTTAGCAGTTATGAGTTGGTAATTAGTAATTAGTAATTGGTAATTGAAAAGTTTTTAAAATGAAGCATAACAATAGATTAGATTTTTTTAATTTTTTACGTTCTGCCGGAATTATTTTACTGATGTTAATGGGGTTGCTGTTTTATCCCGTTTATACAGGTTTGGCAAGTACATCTAATGATGTTTACCAACAGAAATCTATTGCTAGTTCGGATGGTATTGGTAAAGTTTACATGGGTAGAGAAATTTCTCAAGTAATGGGACATAAGGGTGCGATGTGGTTGGAAAGACCTACCCGTGAATCCCAGGAACAACCCAGTAAAATAGTCAGCGCTCTTGACCTCGAAGATACCGATGTTGTCGCAGATATTGGTGCTGGTACTGGCTATATGAGTTTTCGCATTGCTCCGAGGGTGTTGGATGGAAAGGTGTTTGCTGTAGATATTCAACCAGAAATGTTGGATATTATTGATTTTTTCAAAAAGGAAACAAAAATTGATAACGTAGAGCCGGTTTTAGCAACTCCTAAAAATCCAAATTTACCACCAGAAAGCGTTGATTTAGCCTTGATGGTAGATGCTTATCACGAGTTTGAGTATCCCAAAGAAGTTATGGAAGGGCTTGTAAAATCTCTCAAACCAGGTGGAAAAGCAGTATTAGTTGAATATCGCGGTGAAAATCCTTTTATTGCCATCAAGCGTTTGCATAAAATGACTCAAAAGCAAGTTAAAAAAGAAATGCAAGCTGTAGGATTAACCTGGAAAGAAACTAAAGAGTTGCTTCCCCAGCAGCATTTGATGATATTTGAGAAACAGTAATATGACAGTTAACAGTTAACAGTGAACAGTGAACAGTTAACAGTGAGCAGCTAATGGGAGGGGAGTGGTGAATGGTGAGTAGAAAATAGGAAGTTAATTGTTATTTCTTTTATTTCCTGCTCCCCCATCCTTATTCAGCAGGAATTACAATAGTCGTTGCAGCACTATTATCCCAGACAACCCAGTTGAATTGTTTGTCTAAATTTTCAGTTGTCTCAGATACTTTGAAATAAGATTTTTCACCTTTTCTTTCAATGGCAAAGTCGGCATTTTGAGCGTATACCACCTTAAAACCTTTATCTCGCAAACAAAACATTACCCAAGCTTTGAGTGATTGTCTTGATGGATCGTAGGAAACCATCGGTCTTTTAAATGCTTGTTCTATAACTTGATATATTTCGGACATTTTTAAAGAGTTAGTTGATAGTGGTTAGTGGTTAGTTGTTAGTTTGTGGAGGTTGGGAATTTGCCATAGATCCTCCTATCTCGCACAAGAGCGATTACCGAAAAATGGCTTTGTTGGGTTGAGGAACGTTTACCGCAGGTGTGCCTGAGCCTTTCTCAAAGCTGAACGGCAGAATCCAACCTATGCTATAGGAAATTATAAAGCCGGGAAAGGAGTATTTAACTGTTAACTGATTACTCAGGGTTGCAGCGAATCTCAACTATAAACCCGTCAGGATCGTAAAAGTAAACTCCTCTTCCTGTTGGACGGGTGACGGGTTCTTGAGCAATTTTGATTTGATGCTGCCTGAGTACTTCAACTGCATTATCAAATAATTCGGGAGCTATATCAAATGCAAGATGATTGGCTCTTGTGAAACCACGTTCGGGATTTGGATCTGGTGGTGATAATTCTGGCTCCCAAAATAAATCTAATATCGTATCGTCGGGAGTTCTAAAGTTGGCTACTTTTCCGGCTTTAACTAAGTCAACTAAAGTTTCGGGAACTTCATCACCTGTAAGTTCGTGCAAACCCAAAATTTTTCCATAGAAATGTCGAGAAGCCTGCATATCCTGGACATTAAGTGCGATGTGATGTACTCTACGCAGGCTTCCGGTCGTTATAACCTTATTTAAAGATTTAGTGTTTGATACCATAATCAAATTTTTCAGCCGAAGTTTAATAAACAGATGTAGTTCTTCAATTATCAACTACCAATTACCTATTTTTACCTAAAGCGGCAGGTTACTTGGTTTTAGTCAGCAGCCTTATATTAATTATCAGCTATCAAAACTAATTGTTTACGGTTAGTTGACGATTATTCACTGATGAGAGGCTGATATGAGATGAAAATGTTACAACGGATGAGAATGTTAATTAACTAACATTTCGGTAATTAAGTATCGATATTTTAGGAATAGGGTTTGTAGTGCCACAGGAATTTAGTTCGCAAATTTCATCACCATTATTGATTGAGCGTAGCAATGCTGACCTCAGTCTGGACTCAAAGCTTTTAGAATTGCCGCTTTTCGAGTTTTCAGTAGAAGTAAGCTTTACTGGTAAAGAGTTAGGTCAAGTGTTTGAAAAATACCCGTTATTACCAGGAGCAATTTTGCTAGATGAGGGTAAGTATGTTGGCATGCTTTCCCGAAGGCAATTTTTAGAATTGTTGATTCGTCCTTTTGGACAAGATTTATTTTTGCATCAGCCGCTAAGTATAATTTATAGCTATGGTCGCAGGCCAATTTTAAAGTTAGCGGAAACTACACCTATCTTGAATGCGATGCAATTTACATTGAGGCGATCGCCTGAATTTTTATCGGAACCGGTAGTGGTAAAAATTACTGGGCAAGACAAGTATAGGTTGCTAGATATACAAGAGTTAAATATTGCTTCTTGGCAAATTCGCGGCATTGAAACTCAGGTCAGATACGAACGCAGTCAAGCCCAAATTATTCAAAATGATAAAATGGCTAGTTTGGGACGTTTAGTTGATGGGGTAGCCCACGAACTTTTAGACCCTGTAAACTTTATTTGGGGTAATTTAACCCATGTTTCAAACTACAGCAAAGATTTAATTAAATTGATAGAGATTTATGACAATAGCATATCAAATATTCCAGAAGAAGTTTTATATCTAAAACAAGATATTGAATTTGACTTCTTAGAATCAGATTTATCACAAGCAATTACAAGCATCCGTACTGGTGCAGATAGATTAAAAAAACTAGTTTCTGGATTACAAAACTTCTGTCATATTGATGCAATTTATCCGAAGCCCGTTGATTTACACGCTCATTTAGATAATATTATTTTATTAATTAGTAGCAGTTTTAAGGGAGAAATTGAGATTGTTAAAGATTTTGGTCATCTTCCTCCTGTCTCTTGTTTTATCGGACAGTTAAATCAAGTATTTATGAATATTTTAAGTAGAGCAGTAGATATTTTACTTGATGAAGCTGTTCGACAAAATTTTGATGTAGAGCCGGAAAGTAATTTTGCTAAAAAACCTACTATTCAAGTAACTACAGAAGTTATCTCACAAGAATCTAACATACCAGACACTCTAGATTCCCGGTGGGTATCGATTGGTATAATAGATAATGGACCGGGAATGTCTGTTGAATTTCAACAGCAAATCAAAGAGTCTTTTACTATTGGTAAAAGGGCTGACAAAGAAACCAGTTTAGCAGTAAGTTATCGAATTATTACTGCAAGACACGGTGGAAAATTAAATTTCTCTTCTCAACCCGAAAAAGGTACTCAATTTGAAATTCTTTTACCTTTAATATGAAAATTGGGAATTGGGAATTGGGAATTGGGAATTGGTAATTGGCAAGATGAGGAGCTTGACTTAGAGGATGTTTGGGAAGTCATAAATACAACCATAAATTTTTAGATCCCCCTAAATCCCCCTTATAAAAGGGGGACTTTTACCCCTCTTTTATAAGGGGGGAAGGGGGATGAACCGATAATGCCGGTTAAAAACGATACTTTTCAAACAACCTCTTAGATAGGGAAAGAGCCTAACTGTAAAGACATAGCACTGCTACGTCTCTACACTCCTAACTGCTCACTGTCTTCTCCCCTCGTTGATAAATTTCTCTTGCGTAATCAGTCCAAGTACCTTGTCCCCAATAACGAAAACAGCTTGTTTCTAATAGGAAGTTATGCAATAAAGCTTCGCGGTATTCATGTTTTTGAGTAGTAGATTCATCAGCTTGTAATAAGGAATCAAATTTCTGATGGAACAAGCTGCTAAGTTTATTCATGGGATTCAATACGTTTTCATATCCCTCTACCCAACTGATATGATTTGTCCAAGAAGCACCATCCATATGAAAGTTGGGATTCTCTTGCTTTAACTGTTCTATAACTTGCTCTACATTCTGAGAATCCGATACTCGTTCCCAAATTAAATGTTGTCCTACTGGTTGACAAACCGGATAATCTTCAGGATTCGCACCAGCATTTTCAATTAATTCTAAATATTCCGTGCCGTTAACTCCAACAACACATGAAGTTCCTCCGCCGTTTTGCTTCATATCGTGCCAAGCTTGCTTGTATCCAGGGGGAAATTCGTTCATCATTACACCACCGTTTTCACCGTCACCAATTTGAGTAACTATTGGTGGATAGTTATTATTTTGTGGGTTTAATGATTTTGCTTCATAATAAGGTTGCATTTGAGCAACTAATTTAGTATCAGAACCTTGAGTTTTAATCAAAGCAGTAATACTTACGCTTTCACCTTGAGAATTTCTAGCTACAAGTCGGTGTGGTGTATGTTTATTCTTGATTTCTTCTCCGTTGAGTGTTTGCACGGAATGCTCTTGCACCATCAACCACTTGTATCCGCATTCTTTCAGCGCTTTGACATATTCATATAAAGTATCGGGATGGTTGGGGAGATGCATTTCCGGAGGAGAAAAACCTTTCACTCGTGCTAATGCCTCCCAACCGAACATTGCTGCAAAATGATGCTGCCATGCTTGAATGTGTAATTTAATATCGGGTATCGGTGTAGAAGGAACCACAGCATGTCCCCACATTGTACCCAACCATTCCACATAAGGCTGGTATGTAGAATCGCAGGTGATACGTTTGAGATTATCTATAATATCTCTGCGCCCCATCTGTTCAAATCCCCATAGAAGATTGCCGGAGTAATCCAACATCACCCGAGGATTGCAACCTTGATTTACTAATTCGGGGATAATATCACCCATGCGGCTGTAACAATTAGCAAAAGGTCCCGCATTATGATTGTCACCTTCACCTTGGTGTTCAAACATATATTGCAGATGACTGATATATTCGCCGTTTGCACCTGCGGGGATAGTCGGTTGGTGCATGTGTAGCGCTACGGCGAAAGTGGCGGTGATGTCTTCGAGTTTGAGGTTTGTATTTGGTAGGAAGACAGGGGAATTTTGATTTACGACTTCTATAACTTGTTTTTCCGAGCCAGAAATATTAGGTAAACCGTCAATAGTTTCTGGTAGAGCAGGTAGGGTTGTTAGGGTAGGCATTTGGTTATCAATTATCAGTTACCAATCTTCAATTATCATTCCTCTGAAAGTGTGTGGGTAAATTAATTAACAAAAGTATTTTTAAGTTTAGGTTTTATTATTTAAATGAATTATATTGACATAAGACAACTTTTTTAAGCTATCTGTTATATATACATAAGGTTCGTAGTTGCGCTTTAGCGCCTCTTATCGGAAGCGAAGACGGCGCAACTACGAACCCTTTAATCTTCATTATTTATGACTGTAGAAAGAATATCCATTGAATTAACTAATCAATGTAGTAAAAAATGCTCTTTTTGTTATAACCATAGTCACCCAGAAGGTAAGACAACTTGGCAACCCGATGAATTAATTAACTTCATTCAAGATTGCGCGATGGCAGGAACTTCTTCTGTCTCTTTTGGAGGTGGAGAACCTTTAGAATATCCACAATTGTTTACTATTCTTAAAAAATTACAAGGAAAAATATTTCGGTCTGTTACAACTAATGGATTATTGCTAAAAGGAAAGTTTCTCGAAGAATTAATATCAGCTTCACCAGATAAAGTTCATATTTCTATACATTTTCCCGAAAACACATCAGAAGTAGATAGAGTTATTCAACAAGTTCAACAATTATCATTATTGGGTATTAAAAGTGGGGTTAATCTATTAGTTTGTCGTTCTAATTTATCAGCAGCTTTTCAAGCAGCACAGAAATTACACAATGCCGGAATTGAAAACGATAGATTACTTGTTCGCAAACAAATTAAATGTTGGGTTACGACATGATGAAAGAGATTCTTGTTAAAAAGTCAAATTAATTGTCGTGTCTAACCCAACCTACTAGCTCTCTTACACTTGCGGTTGCTTAAATGTATAGATATCTTTAATTACTTTTACCCAACCATCGGATACCGATTCCAATATTTTTTGACCTTTTTCGGGAGTTGCTGTAGTTGCATCACCAATTACGCCGCTTTTACTCAAATCCTTCGTTGTCCAAGCAAAGGGTAATTTCCCCTCTGGGGTAAGTAAATTTGTATTCGGCAATTCTGGGGGATATTCAGCCACAGCTTTGTCCATCTGCACTTGTTCGGGTAATAGCGCCAAAATAATGCTGGTTTCTGCATCTCCAGCGTGCATTCCCTGTTGTGCTTCTTTCGGCGTAAGTAATTCTTTAGTTATATTAGGTACGCGCCAAGTAAACAGGGGAAACACCATAAAATCATCATATTTAACGTGTAAATCTCGGGCTACCATTTGCATTACTTGCGGTTGTCCACCGTGGGAGTTCATTAATACAAGTTTTTTGAATCCCGCACGGTAGATACTTTCCCCTACTTCCATAAGTGTGGCGCTGAGGGTTTCGGTACTTAGAATAATGGTACCGGGAAAATGCCAGTGTTCGTTTGATTTGCCATAATATAGCATCGGTAGAGCAAATGCCGGAATGTTGGTATCGAGTTTTTCTAAGGCTTTACCCAATACTCCCATTCCAATCGCAGCATCTACAACTAAAGGTAAATGCAATCCATGTTGTTCTATTGCACCAACTGGTTGGATAATAACCGTGTTTTCTTTATCCGGTATTGCTTCGACTTCGTTCCAAGTTAGGTAAGGGAAAAATCGATTAGGAGGAATGAAACCGTGCATCATGATGAAAAGGAGAGGGGGTAGAGGTTTAATGATATCGGTGAACTTAGTTTATTTGTTTGGGTATTTTCGGTTTTACGGTAATCAGTTAACAGTAATCAGTGAGCAGTGAGCAGTGAGCAGTTAACAGTTAACAGTCAACAGTGAGCAGTTAACAGTTAACAGTCAACAGTCAACAGTGAGTAGTTAACAGTTAACAGTCAACAGTCAACAGTGAGCAGTTAACAGTTAACAGTCAACAGTCAACAGTGAGTAGTTTTCACCCAGAGGGTTTGGATGAGCAATTATCTGTAGGCGATGCCTTGAAATTAATTTCTCTTCGAGAAAGCCTATGTCCTGGCGGACACGCTCCGCTAACGGCTTACAAGGCTAATATACAAAGTACGTTAAAACGCACTAACAGCCATTTCTAGTGGTCTTGAGACGACGCAGGTTTGTGAGCCTGGGAATTTATTCCAAGGCGGTTGTGGAATCGGTAATCGGTAATTAATAACTTCTCACTGTTGACTGCTCACTGTTGACTGCTCACTGCTCACTGCTCACTGCTCACTGCTCACTGCTCACTGCTCACTGCTCACTGCTCACTGTTAACTGTTCACTGTTTTCTAACGATGTAATAATTATTCTGAAAATCATGTTCTAAACCCAAATAATTACTTAGAAACTTGAAATTTACTAATATCTACCGTCAAGTCATCGAGTTGTTTTTTTACTTCAGGAGCAACTGCTTCTTGATATCTTCCTTGAAGATGCTCTGCAAAAAACTTTTCTAATGCTACAGCAACTGCTAATTTGTTAGTTTCTTCTCTAAAACCATGTCCTTCATCTGCTGCTAAAAGATAATCTACGTCTATTTCTTTATTTCGCAAGGCTGCAACTATTTGGTCGGATTCTGCTTGTTTAACTCTAGGATCGTTGGCTCCTTGAATTACTAGTAAAGGAGATTTCATCTTATCGGCTGAAAATAAAGGAGATTGTTGCTGTAGTTGTTTTTTCCCTTCCGGTGTATTTGGATCGCCCATTCTTAATTTTAATTCTGCTTTGAAACTTTCCCAGTAAGGAGGAACAGAATTAAATAAAGTTATTAGATTGGAAGGACCGACATAGGAAACACCTGCTGCATAAAGTTCGGGAGTGAATGCTAAACCAGCCAGAGTCGCATAACCTCCATAGGAACCACCAAAGATTCCAACTCGTTTTGGATCGGCAATTCCTTTATTAATCAGATATTTTACCCCATCTGTGATATCGTGCTGCATTGCTCCGGTTCCCCACTGTTTGTTTCCAGCATTGAGGAACTTTTTACCGTAACCCGTAGATGCTCTAAAATTCGGCTGAAATACTGCATAACCGCGATTCGCTAAAAATTGAGCGTAAGGATTGTAACCCCAGACATCCCTCGCCCAAGGTCCCCCATGAGGCATTACTACTACTGGTAAGTTACGGGCTGGCTTGCCTACGGGTAATGTTAAATATCCTGGAATTTCTAATCCATCTCTAGCGGTATAGCGAATTGGAGTCATTTTCGCTAAATTTTCTCGCTTTAGTTCTGGAAGTATTTGGTACAGTAAGGAAAGTTTTTTTGTTTGTCGATCAAATAAATAAGCAGAACCCGGATCTACATCGCTACTTACAGTAACAATCATTGTTTGTCCGTCTTCTGTCATCGAACTCATTCGCAGTTGTCCGTCGGGGAATTTTTCGTTTAAATAAGCTAATATATCTGCGAACTCCTTATCTTTGGCATAAATTCTCTGTTTATCTCCTATATACACCGTGCCGATTAACTCTTCTGTTTCCTCAGAAAAAATCGGCGAACCAAAATCTACTTGTTTTTCTGGATCGGAATCTACTAATTCCAACTTTTTGGTTAGGGGATTAAACAAAACTAACTGGCTCAAATCTACATCGTTACCTTTATTTGTTGTCATGTAAACTTGCTTGCCATTTTTATGAAACCTAACTGGCTGACAAGATTCCCCAAATTGACATCTATAAACTTCTTCAAAACTACCGTCTTCAATGCTATTTATTTGAGTGCTGCCGTCTGGTAAATTAATTACAGCCAAACGCAAATTGCCTTCTAAATCTGTTACCCAATTAGAAACATTATTATCATTTTTATACAGTAATTTTCTTTCTCCAGTGGCAATATTTATACTATAAACATCGTGAAATTTGGGGTCGCGGTTGTTTAATCCTACAATGATAGTATTTGGAGTATTTTCTGGTACTGCGTAAATTCTCGCTTGTACTTGGTCATCAGGAGTCAAGTCTTTAGCTAATGGTACTTGTCCCTTTGCTACTTTATCTGTCGGAGATACTGGATAAATACGAAAATTTTCATTTCCTGCTTTATCTTGTGCAAATAGGATATATTGACTATCTTGACTCCAAAAATAAGCCGGAATCGGTCTGTTTTTATCCTCAGTTACCGCACGAGCAGCACTTATCGGTTCATTTATCCGTTTAACCCAGATATTAATTACCCCATTTAAAGGTTTGCGAAAAGCAAGGTATTTTCCATCCGGAGAAAGTTGCGCTCCAGAGATTTCTGGGTTCCCAAAAAATATTTTTCGGTCAATTAATGGGGGCTGTTGTTGAGAGTTATCCTGATTTTGAGCTTGAATTTGTATAATTTTGTTATTTTCATAATTTTGATTCAATGTCTCAGATGATTGTGCTTTAGCCGAACTAATGGAACTAACAGCAATTATCCCTAACAAAAAGCCGAAGATTTTTAGTTTCATTTGTTACTTTGGTAAAGTTTTTAGTTAACATATATATTTTATTGAAATTTGATTTATTGTGCGATTATTATCTTTTTATTAGGAAAAAAGTCATTCAAACATCTAAAAGTGATGGAAAATAGGTAATTATGAGACGATGAGAACATATAGATATAGCAATTTTCACTTGGATGCAATACAACCTCACAGGTTGAATAATGTACGAAACGAGACTGAAAACCGCTATATTTATGAATAAAATTAAAAAGGTGCGTTTCAGATAAAACCGATAACACACCCTATGAGTGAAAAATGTTAATTGATAACTGATAACTGATAACTGATTTAATTCTCTTTACCCGTAGCGAATGGTTCGTCAGTACTAGTTTCTAAAACTCTTATACGATTATTAAGTTGTTCTACGGTTTGCAGGTTGTAACGTTCTAAAGAATAACCCAACCAAAGGACAGTGCCACCGAAAACGGCTGTTACAGCAACTAAAATTGTGGCGAGCATTCTTACTTGCGATCGCAAATATTTCACTTCGCGGTTCTGGCTTTCGAGTTGAATTACAGAAGTTGGATGTATGGGTGCTTCAGTTTTGGGTTGTAATTCTGCTTCGATTTCAGCCGCTTGCTTAACTGTAGTAGTTGGTTTAAAAGCAACTTGTTTGCGAAGCCAATTGACAATTAGTTGCGGACAGTTACTTTTATACCATTTCCATGCAATTACTTTAAATGCTGGTTTAGATACCCTAGCAATCAACTTTAAACTTCTGTTTAAGGTACGAGAACGAAACTTTTGGTTAATGAGATTAACGTGCCCGACATCATACAAGCAATCAATAATGAGCTTAATCGAAGCTTCTTCTCTACAGCTTAAATTTTCTAATAGCAGAAGAACATCATGCATTTTCTGTTCTTCTATTTTTTTAACCGGTGATACTTTTGTTAAGTCATCCAATTCTTCTATCTGAGTATGCATAGTCTTTTGGCTGATAGCAAGTAGCCTTTTCTTTAGCTGTAATACAATGATTTTTTCACAAACAAGCCAA